>JAJYGM010000263.1 GCA_021785095.1 Actinomycetes bacterium | reverse complement strand
ATCGTACCAACGGGGATAAAAGGAAATGGCGGGGGGGGGGCGGGGGGTGACGAGGGTGTTGAGCGGGAAGCGGCTTCTGGTCAGTGGCGTCGCGACGAGCGACAGCATTGCTGCCGTGGTGGTGGAGCGTGCCCTTCGAGCCGGCGCAGAGGTGCTGGTAGTGGCCCACCCGAGAGATGTTCCGGCGGCGCATGAAGTGCTGTCGGCCGTACCAGGACCGCCGCCAGTGGTGGCGCTGGATGCGACGAACGAGGACGACCTGCGTGCGTTGGAGGAGGAACTGCGCCGCCGCTGGGGGCGACTCGACGGCGCGCTGCACGCTATCGCGTTCGCACCGCGATCCGCTCTCACCAGCGTGATGGACGCCCCGGCCGGCGACGTAGAGATGGCGATGCGCACGAGTGTCTGGACCTATGCGGCGTTCGGGCGGCTGCTCCATCGGCTGGCCCCACCCTCGGGCGCGAGCTTGGTCGGTTTGGACTTTGATAGCGCACGAGCATGGCCGGTGTACAACGGGATGGGCCCGTGTGAGGCCGCGCTGCGATCCCTGAACGGGTATCTTGCCCGGGATCTCGGCGCGACAGGCGTGCGAGCGAACCTGGTCGCCGCTGGACCGCTTCGGACTCGGGCGGCCCTGGGCATCCCCGACTTTGAAGTGCTGGTGGATCGCTAGGATCGCCAGGCGCCCCTGCCTTGGGATCCGACGGACGCGTCTCCGGTAGCCGATACCATCTGCTTCCTGTTGTCAGACCTCGCCCGGGCGATTACCGGCGAGGTGCTCCATGTGGACGGTGGAGTTCACGCGATGGCTACGTGTCTACAGAATCCCTCGGCCGAGAAGCAGGCGACGACCTGAAGGGCAGGCTCAGGAGGCGGCTGATCGGCGACGCCGCCGCGGCTCGAGCCCGGCGGCGAGTTGGAGGAGGTCGCCGATGCTGTGGGGTTGCTCGACGGGATGGCGCAGTGGCCGATCGGGATTGATTTCATAGTGGTTGCGGCGGCCGATCCGGGTTCTCGTCACGTAGCCCCCACCCACGAGATCGGCGATAATCGCCTGGGTGGCGCGCTCGGTGATTCCGACTTGAGCGGCGATGTCCCGGCCGCGCACTCCTGGGTCGCTGGCGATACACACGAGCACGTGGCCGTGGTTGGTGAGAAACGTCCAATTCGGCCTCGCCGTGTCTTCCGGCTCCTTGCTTGGGCGCGCCATGTGCTTAATGGTATCTCGCTTCGCGAAATACCGGTCGGGTCTTAGTACAGGTGAACTGATCAGGTAAGTTGCCGGCGGGCTCAGATACGTTTTATGATTCACGATATGCAGATCGCAGCTATGGGCTCTCCCTTATCGGGCGCGAACCGCCGGCGTTCGGCGGGGAGGGGCAGTGAGAGAGATGTTCGGTGAGGTGTGCCTGGTCGGTGCGGTCGTGGCTCCGCTGCTGGGCGCGGCCGCGTCGGTCGCCGGTGGGCGAGTGCCGGGTCGGGCGCAGGGGGCAGCGGCTGGCCTGGGGTGGGTGTCGGCGCTTCTGGCACTCGCAACGGCTGTGTGGGTCGCGTTGCGTGGACCGTTGGTCGTCGCAGTTCACGTCGGGCACGGTCAGGTGCTGATTGGCCTGTGGGCGAACCAACTGACGGTCGTCTTGATGGTCCTGGTTTGCGTGGTCGGGGCGGTGGTGCAAAGCTTCTCGCTTCGCTATCTGCAAGGGGACCCTACGGCGCGCAGGTTCATCGCAACAGCGAACGTGGTGGTGGCCTCGATGGCGGTCGTGTGCACGTCGGCGACCGTGACAGTACTGGTCGTAGCCTGGGTTGCTGCCGGGGCGGCGTTCCTCGTGGTGCTCGGGTGCCGCCTCGATCTTCCGGGGGTGAGGGCGGCGACGTGGCGCGCCTGGCGGATGTTCGCGGTTGGCGATCTGGCGTTGGTCACTGCGGCCATCCTCGTGTGGGTCCGAGATGGCAACGTCGACTTGGTCTCCACGGGTGCACTTCGCGAGGCGACTGCCCACTTGGGTGGTCTGACGACGGTGATCGCGCTCCTCGTTGCTATGGCTGCTCTGACCCGCTCCGCCCAGGGCCTGCTCGGGAGATGGCTTCCTGGCACGGTGTCGGCGCCGACTCCGACGTCCGCACTGCTGCATGCCGGGGTGGTGAACGGCGGTGGAGTCCTCCTGGTCCGTCTCGGAGTAGTGGCTGGCGGTTCGTTGCTCGCCATGGTGGGGATCTTCGCCGTGGCGGGGCTGACCACAACGGTCGCGACGGTAGTCATGACCCACAAGGCGGACGTGAAGGGTACCTTGGTGTACTCGACTATGGGCCAGATGGGTTTCATGATCGCCGAGTGCGCGGTGGGCGCCTACCTCGCTGCGATCGTGCACTTGATTGGCCACGCCTTGTACAAGGCGACGCTGTTCTTTGGGTCGGGCTCACAGGTGCCTCGCGCTGGCCATGCGCCGGTCGCGAACCACATCGTGGTGCCGACGTTGGTTCGAACGACAGCTACCGTGGCCACGACGGTGCTGACCGTGGGCGTGATGGCGGCCATCCCAGGCGTGCTCGCTCACCGTGGTGCCGTGGTACTGCTGGTCTTCGCGGCGGTGACAGTTGGATCGGCATCGTGGTCGTGGTGGGGTCGGCCGCCGGCTTCAGCCCGGTGGATGGTCTCCTGGGTGGTCGCGCTACTCGCTGTGGGCACGCTCTATGGGCTGGTGCTCGCCGCGTTGGGACGCTGGGTCGCCCCGGCGCTCCCGGCGGCTGGCGCCGGAACACTGAGCCCGTGGTGGTTGGTCGCCGTGGCGGGAGCGGGGATCGTGGCGGCTGGTCTGACCCGGCTACCCACTGTGAAGCGACGTCTGATAGCGATTCTGGTCAATGCCGCCGCAGCGCCGGTGACACTCGACGCGCAGGGAGAACGAGGCCGAGGACGCGGCGTCGGGGTCGTCGTAGCGGGGTGCACTCCCAAACTCGCAAGCTCATGGAAGGAGAGCGCAGCGTGAACAGGGATGAACCGGCTGCTTCCCGGGTCCGACTGCTTACCCAAATCGAAGAGGCAGCGCGCGTGATCGGCCCGCTGTGGCCACTCTCCACGTTCATCGCGGTGAACCCGCTCTGGGACCTGCGCCACATGCCCTTTCATGACGCGGTTGCCCACGCCACCCAAGTGCTCGGCATCGGAGGGTACCCATCGCCGGCGCTGTTCGCCGAGGCCTACGCCGATCGGCGGGTCACTGGGGCTGATCTGCGAACTGTCCTCGACGGTTATGTCGCTTCGGGTTGCCGTGTCGGGACGGGCACTGAGCACGAGGGTAGTCCGAGTGCGACGACGGCGCTGGTGCGCACCACTGCCGAGTGCCACGACAGCCTCTTTGGGACCCAGATCGCAGCGACTGTCGACCGGGAAGTTGCCAAGTGGTGCGCCGCCTACGTCGCGGGCATCTTGCCCGGCGAACCCACCGGGGGCTTTTACGCCGCCTGGCGTAGCGTCGTCGTCTACGACCCCGCATTACGCGCCGTCGCCGGACGAGGGGGCCGCAAGCGCTTGGCCGAGATGGGAGCGGATCCCGAGGACGCCATTCTCGCGTGCTTCGCACTCCTCGACGTCGCTGACGGTGAGCGGGTTCCCGAGCTTGCACGCCATCTCGCTCGCATGCCCGGATGGGCTGGGCACGCCAAGTGGCGCTCTCGCTGGGCAGCCTCGGGCCACCTCGGAGCTTCTCTTCACCTGGTCGACTACCTCGCTGTCAGGCTGTGCTACGAGTCGGTGCTCTTGCGCGTGGCGACCGGCGACAGCGTAAGCAGCGACTCGCGCAAGCACGTGAGATGCACCGGAGAGCTGGAAGGAACGAACCACGCCTCGAAGGACAACGGGACCCGGTCATGGCGCCTCGTCGTTGGGGACTTACCCAATGACGTAGAGCAGCGGCTTTCTCGCCTCGAAGCGGTTGATGCCGCACGGGTCTGGCTCGCTGCCTATGAGGGGCATTACCGTGACTGGCTGCTCACGGCGCTGGAGCGGCACGATGCACCTTCTTCGCGCATCCCCCGAGAGCACCCTGCGGCACAGGCAGTCTTCTGCATTGACGTCCGCTCCGAAGGACTGCGCCGCCACCTTGAGGAAAGTGGTCCCTACGAGACGCTCGGGTTCGCTGGGTTCTTTGCCTTGCCGATTCGCTACCGGGGTTGGGGCGCCGCTGAAACGGTTGATCTCTGCCCGGTGCTGGTCCGGCCGAGCATGGAGATCGCAGAGCGACCGACGACTGGATCTCGTGAGGCTGGCGATCGCCAACTGGTCGCCAGGCAGGCGCTCGTCGCCGCCCGCCGCGCATTCGACGCCTCCAGGAAAGGAGCCTTGTCCCCGTTTATTCTCGCAGAAGCCAGCGGGTTCTTCGCGGCACCGATTGCTGTTGCGAAGACGCTATTTCCCGCCCGCTACCAGTCCTTGAGGTTCTGGGTACGGCGGGTGCTCGCACGGCCCACGACCACGGTTGTCGACGCCAATCCCGCGGCGGGTGCGATGAGCGACGAGGAGCAGGCCCTCTTCGCCGAGGCCGCTCTCACCACTATGGGACTGACCCGTGACTTTGCGTCTGTGGTGTTGCTCTGTGGGCACGGCAGCACCACGGAGAACAACCCCTATGCGTCCTCGCTCGACTGCGGCGCCTGCGGCGGGAATAGGGGCGGACCGAGCGCCCGCGCGGCTGCCGCGATCTTGAACCGGCGGGCGACGCGCCACCTGCTTGCTGAGCGGGGGATCGTTGTACCCGAGGAGACCGTGTTCGTGGCCGGCGAGCACGATACCGCCACCGACGTGGTTACCGTGCTCGATAGCCATCTCGTCCCCCCGGATCACCGCGATGCGGTCGTGGCATTACAGTCGGATTTGGGCCGCGCTGGCGCGGCGACGGTGGCAGAACGACTCTCGCACCTGCCGGGCGGCGACAGCCTCGGACGCGTGGCCTTGCCTAGGGAGCGTGCCGCCGACTGGGCCCAGGTCCGCCCCGAGTGGGGACTCGCGCGCAACGCCGCTTTCATCGTCGCTCCGCGCACGGTCACTGAGGGCGTGGACTTGGCGGACCGATGCTTTCTCCACTCCTACGATGCCGGGGTTGACGCCGATGGTGTTGCGTTGGAGACAATCCTCACCGCCCCTATGGTTGTGGCTCACTGGATCAACGCCCAGTACTACTTCTCTGCCGTCGACCCGGACGTCCTGTCCGCCGGCGACAAGACCGCTCACAATATTGTCGGCGGGATTGGCGTGATCCAAGGTGCCAGCGGTGATTTGCGAGCGGGCTTGCCGTTGCAGTCCGTCTTCGACGGCGAGAGTGCATATCACGAGCCGATGCGACTGCTCGTCGTGGTTCAAGCTCCCCTGACCCTGCTGAACGCCGTGGTTGCACGTAACCCCGTGCTGCGCGAGCTCTTCGACGGGCAGTGGGTGCACCTGGCGGCACGCGAGGACGAGAGTGATGGCTGGAAGATCCGTCAGCGTGACGGCACGTGGGAGTGTTGGACACCGGCTGCAGTCCGTACCAAGGAGGCGAGTGATCTTGAATGAAACCTGGGGATTGACACGGATGACCAAAGTGGAGGTGGTGATCAACGGCGAAGATGTGCCGGTGGTGACTGAGCTGTTCTCCAAGGTCGGCGCCAAGGGGTTCACCGCTGTCTCCAACGTGTCGGGTCTTGGCCACAGCGGACTCCATCAGGGGCGGCTGCTGTTCAACGAACGCAGCTCCCTAACCTTTCTCACGGTCGTGCTACCCGCTGAGCGAGCGGGCGCGCTCCTCGGGGGGCTCCGAGACCTGCTCGTGGGGCGCTCGGGAGTCATGCTCGTCTCGGACACCTGGGTGAGTCGCCCAGAGTACTTCCGGTGATTCCCACCGCGTACCTGGTGGGGTGCGCCGTAGGTGGTGGATTCGAGTTTCCCGCTCAGGCGCCGTTGGTGGACGAGTACGCGGTGGGCCAGGAGATCGTAGATTGCAACGGATGACGGGCAGCGCCGACAGTTCTGCAGATGTCTGCCTGATTCGTGTGGATACAGAGACAGATGTGGAGATTGCCGGGCCCGCGACGCGGCTCGTACCAACCGTGAGACGCCCGAGATAGTCGACGCTAGCAACGGGTCGATCGGCCTGGTGGTCCGCGCGTTGAGGTCCGGCTTCCTGGTCGCGGTTCCCACCGAGACCGTCTACGGTCTCGTCGCCCACGCGTCCAACCCCGATGCTGTCTCGCGCGTTTTCGCGGCCAAGGGTCGTCCTACCGATCATCCCCTGATTGTGCACCTCGAAAGCGCGGCGAGCCTCGCGAGCTGGGTCCGGCGGATCCCGCCTCAGGCCTCTCTCCTAGCCGAGGCGTTCTGGCCAGGTCCTCTGACGATGGTCTTGGAGCGGCACCGGTCGGTGCTCGACGCAGTTACCGGAGGGCTCGATACTGTCGCGTTGCGCGTGCCTGCGCACCCGGTGGCCCAGCGGCTTCTCAGGGCCTTCGGTGGCGGCCTGGCCGCCCCGTCGGGCCAACCGTTTTGGATGCGTGAGCCCGACGACTGCAGGCGACGTGTGCGCTGAGCTTGGCGGCGTGGTCGACATGGTGGTGGACGGCGGTCCGTGTGAGGTGGGTGTCGAGTCGACCATCGTCGCCTTCGATGGGGAAGATGCCATAATCCTGCGACCGGGTGGCGTGGCCCCCGAGGCGATCGCTCGAGTGCTGGGGCGTCCGGCGACGACGATGGCGTCAGGCCCGGTGAGGGCGCCCGGAATGTTGCTGTCGCATTATGCCCCGGCGACCACGCTGGAGTTGTGCACTAGTGATGAAGTGTCGTCCCGTGCCGCGAAGCTTTCGTCGCGTGCTTGACGGGTAGGCGTGCTCTCGCTGACCAGGGCCGAGGTTACAGGAGCGGCCGTGATGTGGGACGCCGGTGGTGATATCGCCGTCTTCGCCCGGTTGCTCTACCGGTGGCTGCGCCAAGCCGACGCGGAGGCGCTGGATGTCCCCGTTGTCCCGTTGCCCCCCCGACGAAGGGCTCGGCGTTGCCGTTAGGGATCGTCTACACTGCGCCGCATACCGTTCTGGCTCGTGACCGGCGCCACTCGACGAGGAGAGGATCGGCGCTTGCGGTGGATCCCGCTACCCGACTGGATGATTTCCGGCGACCTTCGCTGGGTTCGTTTCTGTTGTCACCGGGGCAGCGACCGATGTCGGTAAGGCGTGGGTGGCGGCGAGAGTCGCTGAGCACTTGCGTCGCCCGGACTGGTGGTGGCCGCGCGCAAGCCAGATCAATCCCACGAGTCGAACGACGTGGGTACGGATGCGACAGCGCGCTCGCCGCGACGATGGCCGCGCCAGTGGCCACCTCGGTGCTCGGCGTAGTGGACCTCGTGGCCGAACTCGAATGGCCGCAGAACTGCGACATTGGCCTCGTGAAAACTGCTGGAGGAATCCAGTCACCAATCGGGGCTGACGGGAACACCCTCGAGCTGATCGAGCAGTTCCAGCCCGACGTGGTGGCACTCGTCGCGGTTGCAGGGCCTCGGCCCATCGGAGGCGACGTCTTTGATGGTGAACAGGTGCAGGTGATAGTCCCACTAGAGCATCAACTCTTGGATGACTCGGTAAACCTTGATCAGTGAGATCGATTCGAGAACGAGGACCCGGGCGTCACACCGTCGGCTTAAACTCGTCCAGACCCACCCTCAGTTGCGGCACGTTGGCTACCGGCGGCCCATAAGGATCCCAATCCGTCGTGGCATCAGGATACGGCTCGCCTCCGGTTGGGGTGGGGCCAAATCAGGTGCGCACGCTGGGCCAAATTGACTTGGGTGTGGCTCTCCTAGAGTGACGCCCGCCGTTCCCTGATCTCGACACCCTGAAGGGGTCGAAGCTCGCAGCATCCACCACCTTCTTGATGCAGTGGGCTTGTCTATCTGTAGGGATTATTCGTGACAGATAGGAGCTACTATGCCCTGTATCGCACGCCGAGCTCGACCATTGGTGCTCCATGGCACTTTGACGACGTTCCGACGCCGCTGCGGCAAGCCAGCCTGTCGGTGCGCGACCGGAGAGCCTCACGAGAGTCCGGCGCTCACCTACACCGAGGACGGTCGGACCAAGATCCTCACCTTGAGCGCCGGGGAGGTGGAGCAGGTGAGGGCGGCGCTCGAGCGCTACGAGTCGACGAGGAAGGAGCTCGAGAGCGCGGCCAGAGAAGGGGTCGCTGTACTTCGCAGTCGGAGAGGTGGCCGCAGGTGAGCGCCGAGCGCTCTGGAGCACTTCGGCGCCTCGAGCCAGTGCGCAGAGGAGATGATCAGTTGGCTCGCTGGGCCGGAGGCGGCGGAGCTCGCGCACGCGGAACTCGAGAACCAGCTCGATGCCCGTGGTCGCGAGCTCTTGCGCACGATGCTCCAGGACCACCTTTCCCTTCGGTCCTTGAACGAGGTACGCATGCAGAGCGTGGTCGACTCCGACGGCGTCGCGCATGGAGCGGTCGAAACTGGCCACCGGCGCCCGCTCGCGACGATCTTCGGCACCGTCGACGTCGAGCGCCTCGCCTACCGTCACCGCGGACATCCGAACCTTCATCCGGCCGATGCGCTGTTGAACCTGCCAGAAGAGCGTCACTCCCACGGGCTGCGTCGCTTCGCGGCGGTGGAGGCGTCGAGGGGATCCTTCGAGGAGGCTGCGGCGGCGCTCGAGCGGGCGACCGGCCAGCACGTGGGCAAGCGCCAGGTCGAGAACCTCACCGCCCGAGGAGCGAGTGACGTGGAGGGCTTCTACGAGGCCAGGTCCCACACACCGGTCGACGAGTCCGATGCCCTGGTGATCTCGGCCGACGGCAAGGGCATCGTCATGCGCCCCGACTCGCTGCGAGAACAGACCGCCAAGGCGGCCGCCGCGGCGGCGAACAAGCTCACCACGCGTCTTTCCAAAGGTGAGAAGCGCAACCGAAAGCGCATGGCCGAGGTTGGCGCCGTCTACGACGTGACCCCCGTGCCCCGCAGCCCGCACGACGTCATGGCCCCCAAGGCCGGTGAAGAACACCCCCCTGAAGCACCGAAGGCGAAGAACAAGTGGCTGACCGCGAGTGTCGTTGAGGACGCTTCCGAGGTCGTGGGGCGCCTCTTCGACGAGGCAGAGCGGCGTGACCCCGGCCACACGCGCAGGTGGGTCGCCCTCGTCGACGGCAACAACCACCAGATCGACCGCATCGGTGTCGAGGCGAAGGAACGAGGACTCGACGTCACGATCGTGGTCGATCTCGTCCACGTCCTCGAGTACCTCTGGGCGGCCGCATGGTGCTTCTTCGCCGAAGGCGACGCGGCCGCAGAGGAGTGGGTCCGTGGCCGGGCACTCTCGGTGCTCGAGGGGCACGCCCGCGAAGTGGCTTCGGGCATCCGCAGGCGGGCGACGGCCGAAAAGCTCACCACGTCGAAGCGCAAGAAGGCCGACGAGGCAGCCAGGTACCTCACGAACAAGTCGCCCTACCTCGACTACCCGACGGCGCTCGCCGCCGGGTGGCCAATCGCGACCGGCGTGATCGAAGGGGCCGTGCGACACGTTGTCCGGGACCGGATGGACGTGACTGGCGCTCGCTGGTCCACAGACGGGGCCGAGGCCGTCCTCAAGCTACGAGCAGTGCGCTCGAACGGCGACTTCGACGACTACTGGCGGTTCCACCTCGACCATGAACGCCAGCGCGTCCACGAGTCGCGCTACGACCAGGGGGTCATTCCGCTAGCCGCGTAGTCACTCCAGGGGAGCCGCACCCAAGTGAATTCCCGACATCAGCCGGTCATAGACGACGTGGGTCACGCCTCCGCGGGCCTCGGAAATTACCCGTTCGAAGAGTCTCATCGACGATCCGATCTCGTTGCGGTCGCTGAACAGGTCAACCGCGAGCAAAACCCGCTGCCAGCGCTTACGGCCGTGGCACCCAACGACGGTGATCGGGAGACCCACGAGCAACTCGTTGCCACTTTTGCCTTTGAAGTGTGGACCCATGCGCGGGTTGTGCTTCGCCCTGGAACCTTGTACCACGCCATCCTCGTCGCATGTGACATCTGAGAGTGGCTTGAAGACCGAGCCGTCACCGTAAATGACGGTCGAGGGCGACGGCTGGTCCCAGGAGCTTTCGTCCGCGACGTCGAGCAGGCCGACGGACTTGGCGAGGGTGACCGAGGCCTTGGTGAACTCGACGGAGAGTCCTTCGAGGAGTCCATCGTCCGTAATCTTTCGAAGATGACAGAGCTGACTGAAGGTAGGGGGACGCTCGGGGAGGTGACGTTCGACTCGCGCAGCCGAGCGGCGAAGTGAATTCCAGAGATCAGTCGACCGAAAGACCGAGTCGCACTTGTTGGCTGAGCCGAAAGCCCATCGACCCGCGAGGAAGATGAGGAGCGAAACGGGATCGGCCGCCGAACCGCTACCAGGCTTGATCAACGGTACAAGTACCTCGGCGATGTGCTCAAGGTCGGGCATGGCGGCCACGGCTTCGAGGTCTGAGATGGGGTTACGGTCCACGTGTGGTCCTTTCGGCCCGACCGGGGTGGTTCGGACACGAAGGACGGTTCCCGCGGAGTCAGTGCGTGCAATTGCGCCAATTTGGCGCGGGCTCGCGATTCGTCGGCTCTTTCGCGCAATCGACTGGCTGCTTTAGCCATGCGATGGTCGAACGCCTCCGTGCGGGGGTGGCCCATGGCTCACCGCTCCTTTGCGGTGATTTCTGCGCGCAGGGCGGTCAGGGGAACAGTTTGGCCATCGTGGACGACACCCGGGAAGGTCCAGCTGTTCGCCGTGCCACTAACCCGCACAGCCAACGCTGCGGTCGAAGGCGACTTTGGGGTCCTCATCTCACCGGAGCGAGGTCCGGCGTTTAGTGGACTTGTTGGTTGGTTTAGGTCCAGGTGGGCAGAAGACGAGCGATGTAGTTGTATTCCATGGGGCGGGATCCTGTTTCGTGCGGGCACGGAAAGGTTTTCTGATGGTCGCTCGGCATCGAATGCATGGTAAACCGGGTAGGCACCGTTGCACGCATGAAGCCCTGTCCCCGATGTCCTGATGAGGAGAGCCGTGCCTGAGAAGTTTCCTGACGACCTCGGC
>JAJYGM010000232.1 GCA_021785095.1 Actinomycetes bacterium | reverse complement strand
CCTGGAGCGCCTCGCGGTTCAGCTCGGGGAGCCCGTACACGGCCGAGGCGAGCAGGTCGGGACGGGAGTGCTCGAAGCCATACCAGTCCGGGTAGGCGGCGGCGTCTTTCAAACGGAAGTCTGCGCCGAGGTCTACGACCAGGCCGGTGCGGCCGTGCAGCGCGGCCACGACCCCCTGCGAGGTGCCTGACGGGACGGCGACGAAGACGGCATCGAGCCCGTCGAGCTGATCCGGGTCGAGCGGTTCCACCATGAGGTCGCCGTATGCGCCGACCAGTGACGGGTATTGCTCGGCAACCGCCGAACCTGCGGACGACTCCCCCTGCACCACTGCCACCTCGAGCTCCCGATGATCTGCGAGCAGGCGCAACAGCTCTGCACCGAGGTACCCGGATGCGCCGACGACGCCAGCCTTCATGGCATGAGTATACGGCACGCTGCATAGTCATGCATCAGTCGACGATGCGACAAGGCGTTGAGGCGTTGAGGCGACGAAACAGGCGGAGTCCCGGGGCGCCCTCGGCGTAGAGGTACGTCACCACGCCGGTCACCGCCACTCCGTAGCTCAACACCGCCCACGAAGATAGCGAGGGAGTCTCGGAGGGTCAGGGTTCGCTCACGGGGTCGTGTCGAGCGCGTCGCGAAAGCTCGAGACGAGCTTGGCGACTCCGTCGGGGCCGTCCCCGTCGAGCAATCGGTGCACGACCGCTGAGCCGACGGCGACGCCGTCAGCGACCTGGCACACCTCGGCTGCCTGGTCCGGCGTCGAGATGCCGATCCCGACGATGACCGGCAGGTCCGTCAGCTCCTTGCAACGACGAGCGATCGTGAGAGCCGATGCCGCCAGTGAAGCCCTCTCGCCCGTGACGCCCATCACACCGACGGCGTACAGGAAGCCCTGTGAGCGAGCCACGATCCGCCTCAACCGGTCCTCCGGCGTCGTCGGCGCCGCCAGCAGGACCGTCTCGACACCGGCAGCCTCTGCCTCCTCCCGCCAAGGATCGAGCTCGTCGACCGGCAGATCCGGCAGGATGGCCCCGGAGATGCCCGCTTCGGCGAGCGAGCTCGCCATGCGGCGCAACCCTGCCCGCGCGATGAGGTTGTAGTACGTCATCACGGTGAGGGGCGTCCCGCCCACATCCGCGCCCGCCAGCGCCGTCAGGATCGAATGAGGCGTGGCGCCGGATGCCAGCGCACGCACCGAGGCCTCCTGGATCACCGGCCCGTCGATCATCGGGTCGGAGAACGGGATCCCGACCTCGATCGCGTCCGCGCCCGCCGCGGCAGCAGCCTCGACGGCCGCGAGCCAGTCGTCGCCGAGACCACCGGTCACGTAGGGGACGAGGAGCTTCCGCCCGGCGTCGCGAAGGGTACGGAGGTGCGCCTCGAGCGACGCCGCAGGCGCCGACTCCGACACCGCCGGCTCGGGCACGGTGCCGCTCACCGCGAGCGCTCCCTCACGAGTGCCACGTCCTTGTCGCCACGCCCGGACAGTGTCAGCAGCACGGCCGAGCCCTTCGGGATCGACTTGCCCGCCTCGCGCACGATCCAGGCCAGACCGTGCGCAGGCTCGAGGGCCGGGATGATGCCTTCCGTCTCTGCGAGGAGCCGGAAGGCCGCCAGCACCTCGTCGTCGTTCGCCTCCATGTACTCTGCCCGTCCGGCGTCCGCCAGCTGGGCATGTTCCGGGCCGATACCGGGATAGTCGAGACCGGCGGAGATCGACTCGGCTTCGAGGATCTGGCCGTCCTCGTCCTGGAGGAACTTCGAGCGCATACCGTGCACGATGCCGGGCACGCCGTGCTGTACGGCGGCTCCGCCCGCCGCTTCGACGCCGACGAGGCGCGCCCCGGAGTCGACGAAGCCGGCGAAGGTGCCTGCTGCGTTCGAACCACCGCCGACACAGGCGACCACGATGTCGGGGTCGGACTTCAGGATCTCCCGGCACTGGCGCCGTGCCTCGTCACCGACGACCCGCTGGAGCTCCCTCACGATGTAGGGGTACGGGTGGGGCCCCATGACCGAGCCGATGCAGTAGTGCGTCGTCTCGACGGTGGCGACCCAGTTCCGCAGTGCTTCGTTGATGGCGTCCTTCAAGGTGCGGGACCCGGACTGGACCGGATGCACGGACGCTCCGAGCAGCTCCATGCGAAAGACGTTGAGCTCCTGGCGTTCGACGTCGACGGCGCCCATGTAGACGTCGCACTCCATCCCGAACAGAGCCGCCGCGGTAGCCGTGGCGACGCCGTGCTGACCCGCCCCCGTCTCGGCGACGAGGCGTCTCTTGCCCATGCGGCGAGCGAGGAGCGCTTGGCCGATCACGTTGTTGAGCTTGTGCGACCCGGTGTGGTTGAGATCCTCGCGCTTCAGCAGCAGCCTGACCCCGAGGCGCTCGGACAAGCGGCGGCACTCCGAGACGGGCGTGGGGCGGCCGCCGTAGGAGCGCAGCAGGTGGTCGAGCTCACTCCGGAACGACGGGTCGCTCCAGGCGCTCCGGAAGGCGCGGTCGAGCTCCTCGCAGGCAGGCACGAGCGACTCGGGGACGAAGCGACCCCCGTACTCCCCGAACCGCCCCGACGCCGACGGCTCTCGCATCAGCTCGCCGAGCGTGGTCACAGGTTCGTCTCCTCCTGCCAGTCGAACGGCGCGGCCTCGCCGTCGAGCTCCGGCTCGTAAGGGTCGGGCTCTGCGGCCCGCGCAGCTTGTATGAAAGCCCGCACCTTCGCCGGGTCCTTCTTTCCGGGTGAGGCTTCCACCCCGGTGGACACGTCGACTCCCCACGGATGGACGGTGCGGATCGCGTCGGCGACGTTCGAGGGCTCGAGCCCACCGGCAAGCACCACACGGCGCCCCTTCGGAGCTCCCTCTGCGAGGCGCCAGTCGAAGACCTTGCCGGAGCCGGGAGACGGAGCATCGATCAGGATGATGTCGGCTCCGTACTCCTCCGCCCGTGCCAGGCGCCCGTCCCCCGCCGCGAAGGCCTTCAGCACGATCGGCACGCGCACCGACACGTACCCGCAGTCCTCACGCGTCTCGTTGCCGTGGAGCTGAGCGGCACGGAGGCCGGCCTTGTTCACGATGTCCACGACGCGCTGGGGCAGCTCGTCGCGGAATACGCCCACCGTGAGGATCTCAGGCGGGAGCCGCCGGGCGATGGCATGCACGGCGGACGGGCTCATCTGGCGCGGCGAAGGAGCGAACAGGAAGCCGACCGCGTCCGCCCCCATCGCAACGGCGAGAAGGGCGTCCTCCTCACTCGTGATCCCGCAGATCTTCACCCACATCAGTGGGCCTCGCTTGCCTGGAGGGCAGCCAACGAACGGACGGCCCCGGCCGGATCCGGCGCGGTCACGAGCGCCTCGCCGACGAGCACCGCGTCGATGCCGGCATCGAGCAGTGGAGCGACGTCAGCTGCGCCACGGATGCCGGACTCGGCAACCTTCACCACCCCGGAGCCGAGCACCTGGGCGACTCGGGCCGCCCGGGACGCGTCGATCTCGAACGTCCGGAGGTCTCGGTGGTTCACGCCGACGAGCGATGCACCCGCCGCAAGCGCCCGCTCCGCCTCGCGCTCGTCATGCACCTCGACCAGCGCGGAGAGCGCGAGAGCGCGCGCATCACTCAGGAAGGCCCGCAGCTCGTCGTCGGACAAGGCTGCAACGATGAGAAGGACGGCGTCGGCGCCCATGATCCGGGCGTCGGCGACATCGGCTCGGCAGACGGTGAAGTCCTTGCGCAGAACCGGAAGGGTCACCGCCGTGCGGGCGGCACCGAGGTCCGCAGCCGAGCCCCCGAAGAACGGCTCGTCGGTGAGCACGGACAAACAGGCGGCACCACCCGCGGCGTACGCCGACGCCAAGGAGCTCGGGTCCAGGCCGGCTGCGAGATCCCCCTTCGACGGCGACCGTCGCTTGATCTCGGCGATCACTGCGATGCCGGGCGCGCGACGAAGCGACGCGATGAAGTCGCGAGGCGGATCCTTCGCGGTGGCCCGAACCGCCCGAGCGAAGAGTTCGTCGAGGTCCCGCTCGTCGGCGTCGGCGCGGGCGCGATGCCACGCGACGATCTCGTCGAGGAACCGCGGCATGCAGGGAGCCTACTGTGACGTCGTCGCGGCCCTCGAAGCGGCCACCGTGGCCGCCTGCTTGCTCGACAGCCGCTCGTCGGCCGTGCTGCTCGCGATGAGTGGCGAGTGCGAGAGCACGAACAGCCCGGCTGACATCACGGCGAGAGCAATGGCGTCGAGCGCGAGGATCCCGGTCCCGCCTCGGAGGTTGTCGCCGAACAGCTCCACTCCGATGACGATGCTGGCGATCGGATCGACGATGAGCAGTGCCGCCTGGGAGGCCGTGATCGGGCCGGCATGGTAGGAGTTCTGCGCGAGGAAGAGCCCGAGCCCTCCGGCGACGGCGACGCCGTAGGGCTCGAAGTGCTGGAACAGGTGCACGATGCCCTGGTGCGCAAGGATGGTCGTCGCGGACTTGATGAACGAGGCGCTGAGGGCGAACGAGAGGCCTGCCGCGGTGCCGAACCAGGCCGAGCGCCACGACCGTGACCCACGACGCGCGAGCGCCACCGACACGCCGATTCCGGCGGCGCAGGCGAAGATGACCTCCTCCCAGCTCGCCGTCGATGGCAGGGTGTTACCGCCTCCCTGGTCACTCACCGCGAGGAACACCCCCAAGCCGATGACCGTGGCGACGCAGCCGACGGCCTCGCGCCAGCCGAGTGGGCGGCCGAACCAGACGCGCAGGATGACGACGAGGAAGAGCAGCTCGGTGACGAGCAGCGGCTGGACGGTCGTCAGCGCACCTCTCGAGAGTGCCGAGGCCTGGAAGAGAAACGCTCCGATCATCGACAGCAGCCCGAGGAACCAGATCGGCCGGTGCAGCACGTGGCTCATGAGCCTCCACCGCAGAACGGCGTCAGCCGGCGCAGTCTCCACCCCGATGCGCTCGAGGATGGTCGCGAGCGCATTGCAGAGCGCAGCGGCGAGAGCCAGCACGATCGCCACGAGGTGCTGTCTACCCCCTTCCGCTCTCGGGCGGCAGGATCGTGACGCGGACCCGGCCTCCGCCCGTCAACACGTCGCCCTCGGTCGGCTCCTCGCTCACGTGCGCCCGCTTGACGAGTGCGAGCGCGACGACAGGGCCCGCGCCGTCCCGGGCCGAGCTCGTCACCTCGCCCGCGTCGATGCCGTCCCGTTCGAGCCGGTCTCCCGGCGACACCATGGCGTCTGTGCTGGCGGAGGTGCTGCGCAGCACACGCAGGCGGCGCGGCACGTTCGAGCCCCGGGCATCGAGGCGCGCCACGAGCTCCTGGCCGGTGAAGCAGCCCTTCGTGAACGACACCGTCTCGGCCACAAAGGCGTCGCCTGCTTCCTGCGGGATGGTTCGGTCGGTGAGCTCACGGCCGAGCCGAGGCACACCGCCGAGGATCCGAGCGGCTTCGAATACGGTGTCCACCCGCGGGTCCTCGGCACGGGCAGCATCCCGAGCGGCGCTGACCGGATCGAGGATCTCCGGCGGTCCGAACGGATCGAGGCCCCCGCCGGCCCGCTCTTCGCACTGGACGGTCACCGGGTCGAGTGTGGCCTTCACCCGCAACTTGAATCGCCTCAGCCGTTCCATCAACGCTTCGCCGTGACCGCGCTCGACGTCGAGCAGCAGGCGGCCCGGGTCGAGTCGCGTCACGCGGCAGAAGGAGTCGACCTTCCCCTGGGGTGAGAGCACGAGCGTGAGGCGACTCTCGCCGGGCGCGAGGCTCTCCACGTCCTGGCTCACCTGGCCCTGCAGCCACGAGGCCGCGTCAGGGCCATCTACGAGGATGCCGTCGCGAGTGACGCTCCGAACGGGCGCGGATTCCTCAGGCATCCCCGCGTACAACAGCGCGGGCCGCCGCTAGCTTCCGCGCGCCGGCGACGGCCGCCAGCACGGCGGCTGCTTTGGCGAGACACTCGGCGTCCTCCGCCGCGGGATCGCTGTCCGCCACGATGCCTGCCCCGGCCTGCACCGACGCTCTCCCGTCAGGCAGGACGACCATCGTCCGGATGGCGATGGCAGTGTCGAGGTTCCCGGAGAAGTCGATGTAGCCGATGGTGCCGGCGTACGGCCCGCGTGACGTCGGCTCGAGCTCGTCGATGATCTGCATCGCCCGCACCTTCGGTGCACCGGACACCGTCCCGGCCGGCAAGGTCGCCCGGAGCAGGTCGACCGGGCCTTTCCCCTCGACGATCTGCCCGGAGACCTGCGACGTGAGGTGCATGACGTGGCTGTAGCGCTCGACCGTCATCAGCTCGTCGACCTGTTCGGTGCCGAAGGCGACGACGCGACCGATGTCGTTTCTCGCCAGGTCGACGAGCATGACGTGCTCGGCCAACTCCTTCGGGTGCTCCACGAGCTCCGCCTCGAGCCTGCGGTCCTCCGGCTCGGTCGACCCTCTCGGGCGGGTCCCGGCGATCGGCCGGATCACGACGCGTCCCTCCCGCAACTGCACCATCGGCTCTGGGGATGCTCCGACGACGCCGACGCCACCCTGACGCAGGAAGAACATGTACGGGCTCGGGTTCACTTGGCGCAGCACGCGGTAGACGTCGAATGGCTCGCAACCGAGCTCGAGGTCGAAGCGCTGCGAGAGCACGATCTGGAAGGCGTCCCCGGCCCGGATGTGCTCCTTTGCCACCTCCACCGCATCCACGAACCGGTCCCCGGCGACGACGCGCCGGACCTCGGAGCTCGCGAGCAGCTCCCCCCGAACCGGTGGCTCGACGAGCGGCTCCGGCACCGGCGTGCCGAGGTCGGCTTCGAGGCGTGCGAGCCGTCCGAGCGCCTGCTCATAGGCGTCGGTGATGTCGCCACCGCCCGCACCGTCCGGTATCAGCACGTTCGCGATGAGCGTGACGCGCTGGCGCCAGTGGTCGAAGGCCGCGAGCTCGCCGATCACGCACATCACGGCATCGGGCAGTTGGAGGTCGTCCTCCGGACGGGAGCCGAGACGCTCGATCTCCCGCACGACGTCATATCCGAGGTAACCGACCAGGCCCGAGTGGAGTGGCGGGAGGTCGGGAGAGCGCGGGCTCCGGACGGCGGACACGAGGGCATCCAGCACGGCGAGGATCCCGCGGTCGGTGGGGGCGCCGACGGGCAGCTCGCCGCTCACCTCCACACGCTCTCCGTGGGATACGAGGGTGGCGAGCGCCGACCTTCCGAGAAACGAGAAGCGGCTCCACCGCTCACCGTGCTCCACGCTCTCGAGCAGGAACCCCTCCCCGTCGCCGACGACGGAGCGAAACGCTCCCACCGGCGTGAGCGTGTCTGCGACGAGCTCACGCCAGACCGGCACGATCCGGTGCCGTCCCGCCAGCTCGGCGAACGTCGCGGCATCCGGGTATGCCCGAGCCCGGGTACCGATCAGCTCGGAGCCGCCTTCTCGTCCACCGCCCCTCCGATGGCGCGGAAGAAGCAGCTCCGCTCCCCGGTGTGGCATGCCCCGGCCCCGTGCTGGTCCACGAGCAGCAGGAGCGCGTCTCCGTCACAGTCGTAGCGGACCTCGCGCACGAACTGCCGATCTCCCGACGTCTCGCCCTTGCACCAGTACTCGCGCCTGCTGCGGCTCCAGAACCAGCTGCGGCCGGTGGCAAGGGTGCGGTGGAGCGCCTCCTCGTCCATGTAGGCAACCATGAGGACCTCGTGCGTCGTCGCCTCCTGCACGACGGCGACGACGAGCCCGTCGGGACCGTATGCCACGCCGGCCAGCTCGTCCGCGCCCGCCTCGATGGCCGACCCGAGCTCGATCGATGCCGCCGCCTCGGGCGTCACAGGTACAGCCCGGTCCCGCCGTCGATGCGCTCGGACGCGACGGCGTGGATGTCACGTTCGCGCAGGATGAGGAAGTCCTCGCCTTGCACTTCGACCTCGAAGCTCTCCTCCGGGTTGAACAGGACCGTGTCACCAGCCCGGATCGTCCGCACGTGCGGGCCGACGGCGGCCACCTCAGCCCAGGCAAGTCGCTTCGAGACCTGCGCCGTCGCCGGTATGAGGATCCCCGCCCGCGAACGGCGCTCTCCCTCGGACTTCGGGATGCTCACGAGGACGCGGTCGTTGAGCATCGTGACGGGTTGCTTCTTCCCGGCTGCCTCAGAGGTCACCGAAGAACGGTACCGCAGGGCCGCGGCGACGCCGGACCGTGGCCGTCAACGGGTCAGGCCGAGTGCCGCCTGATGAGCGTCGGAGATGGTGAGCGCGCCCGTGAGCAGTGCCTTCCCGACGATGACGCCGGCGAGCCCCCGGCCCGACTCCGCGAGGCGGGCAAGGCGGGCGATGTCAGAGGGGGAGGCGATCCCGCCGGAGGCGATGAGCGGGAGGTCGGTCTCCTGGAGCAGGTCACCGAGCTCGGCCAGGTCGGGTCCAGCTCCCGTCCCGTCGCGGTCGATGTCGGTGACGGCGACGGCCGCGATCGGCATGGAAGCGAGGCGCGCGAGGGTGACTCCGCTCCGCTCGACCCAGCCCCGCACCGCGAGCTCCCGTCGCGGGCTTTCGCCGCCCCGTTGCGTGCGGTAGTCGAGCCCGACCACGATCCGGCCGGGCCACCGCTCTGCGATCTCGTTCAGGAACGCCTGCTCTCCCATGATCGCCGCTGTGCCGACCACAGCTCGGGCGACGCCATCGTCGAGGAGGCCGGCCGCCGCCTCGGTGGAGCGGACGCCGCCCCCGGCCTGGACCATCAAGCCGGTCCGATGGACGATCCGCAGGATCACGTCGCGGTTCGCCGGTGTGCCCGTGAGGGCGGCGTCGAGGTCGACGACGTGGAGGCGCTTCGCCCCCGCGTCGAGGTATCGGACTGCCACGTCGACCGGGTTCCCGTAGCGTGTCTCGTCGCCGAAGTGGCCTCGCCGGAGCCGGACACAGTGGCCCTGCCAGATGTCGATCGCGGGCCAGACGTCCATGGCGCGCCTACAGGATGCTCTTTGTGGAGGGGATGTCTCCACCCGTGACGGTGAGCGCATCGCGAAGGGCTCGCGCCACGCCCTTGAACGACGCCTCGAGGACGTGGTGGGGGTTGCGCCCGTATCGGAGCGAGATGTGCAGGGTGACGTCGGCCGAGTGGACGAAGGCACGCCAGAATTCCTCGGCCAGCTGAGGTTCGAAGGCTGGGTTCCCGAGCGGGGTGCTGTCCCTCGCGCAGTCGACCGAGTAGTGGAGGAACGGCCTGCCGGAGACGTCGAGCGCGACATCGACGAGGGACTCGTCGAGTGGCAGCGAGAGGGACGCGAAACGTCGGATCCCGGCCTTGTCCCCCATGGCGTCTGCGAGCGTGGCGCCGAGGAGGATCCCGACATCCTCGACCGTGTGATGAGCGTCGACGTCGAGGTCTCCTTCGCCTCGAACGGTGAGGCGGAAGCCGCCATGCTTGCCGAGCTGCTCGAGCATGTGGTCGAAGAACGGGAGGCCCGTGTCCACGACCGGTGCCTCCTGCGAGTCGAGGTCGACCGTGATCTCGATCCGTGTCTCCTTCGTCTCGCGCGAGCGGCTGGCGCGCCGATCGCCCGGAGCAGACACCGGCTGTCCGGCCGCCCCCTGTCCGGTGAGGCTCTGTCTGGTCACGGGTCGTCTCCGCCAGCGCTCAGAGGTAGAAGCGGTAGACGGCCTCGGCCACGCAGCTCGGCTTCTCCTGGCCCTCGACCTCGAACGTCATCGCCGTCACGACCTGTGCTCCCCCCGGGATCTCCTCGATCGACTGCAGGGTCGCACCGAGCCGGACCTTCGATCCCACCGGCACCGGCGAGGGGAAGCGCACCTTGTTCAGGCCGTAGTTCAGGGCCATGCTCACCCCGCTCACCGAGTACACCTCGGCGAGCAGCACTGGGGCAAGGGACAGCGTCAGGTAGCCGTGCGCGATCGGACCCCCGAACGGGCTCTCGGCCCGCGCCCGCTCCGGATCCACGTGGATCCACTGGTGGTCGCCCGTCGCGTCGGCGAAGAGGTTGACCTGCTCCTGGGTGACCTCGCGCCAGTCGCTGTAGCCGAGGTGTTCGCCGACCTTCGCTTTCATGGACTCGATGCCGTCGAAATGGGTCGCCATGTCTTGCGACGCTACGCGAGGCGCGCCCCCACTGCCACCCGACGGAGGCCTCCGACGGCTACGCCAGCGGCCAGCTGGCCACAGGCGGCCTCCACGTCCCGGCCCCTCGTGTTGCGGACGGTGACGTTCACACCATGGTCGCTCAGCTCGTCCCGGAAGCGAGCTACCGCCGAGGCCGTGCTCCCGGCGACGGCATAGCCGGGTGTGGGGTTGAGCGGGATCAGGTTCACGTGCGCGCCGAGCGGGCGGGCGAGGCCGGCGAGCTCTCGTGCGTCGCGCGGGCTGTCGTTGACGCCCGCGATGCACGCCCACTCGAACGAGATGCGGCGGTGGGTCGCGTCGACGTAGCGGCGGCAGGCACCCATCAGCGCGTCCAAGTCGTAGCGCCGGTTGACCGGGACGAGCTCGTCGCGCAGCGCGTCGTTGGCGGCGTGCAGCGAGACCGCGAGGTTGACCTGGAGGGGTTCTGCCGCGAGCCGAAGGATGCCGGGCACGATCCCGACCGTGGAGACCGTCATCGACCTGGCCCCGATGCCCAGCTCCTCGTTGCAGCGACGGAGCGCGGCGAGAACGTTGCGGTAGTTGGCGAGCGGCTCGCCCATACCCATGAGGACGACGTTCCCGAGTCGGCCCCGGCCCGCCTGCTCGGTGTGCCTGGCTGCCAGGACGACCTGCTCGACGATCTCCCCGCTCGTGAGGTGCCTGCCGAAGCCGAGTTGGCCTGTCGCGCAGAACGAGCAGCCCATGGCGCAGCCCGCCTGGCTCGAGACGCAGGCGGTCGTTCTTGTCCTGTAGCCCATGACGACCGTCTCGACACGTGCTCCGTCGGGCGCTTCGAGCAACCACTTCCAGGTCGTGTCGCGGTCGCCCGTCGTCTCGGCCACGAGGACCCAGGCCGGCGCCAGCCGAGGGTCGTGGGCGAGCAGGTCGCGGAGCATGCGGGGCAAGGACGTCAACTCGGACGGATCGGCGTGGAGACGGTGGAAACCGTCCCACACCTGGTCGACCCGGTACGCGGG
>JAJYGM010000049.1 GCA_021785095.1 Actinomycetes bacterium | reverse complement strand
CAGCGTCGGGCAGAAGGTGACCTCGAGGGAGAGACCGCGCTCGAGCGGGATCGGACCGAGCGACGCCTCCGCCGACGATCCGGTCCTCACGGGCTCGGGGCCGACCTCGAAGGGACCCACGAGGTCGGCTGCGACGGGCTCGTAGGACAGCCCAGGGGCTCCCGGGGACGTGTCACCCGATCTCATCCGCACGACCTGCACCTCGACGGCACGCCGGTCAGCACCCCCGTCAGCCGCGCTCAGGTGGCAGGACACCTCGTCCCCGGCCGCAACCGACAGCGGCGAGGCATAGCCGAGGAGGCTCCTGCGCTCATCGGCACGCGGCGCGGCCGCGCCCGCCGCCGGCCCGACACGGACTGGCAGGCGTGTCCCGGTGTGCTCCTCGAACCGCAGCGCGAACGCGAATCGCTCGGCTTCTGCGGGCGTGGGGAACTCGGCGAGCTCTTCGAAGCGCTCGCCGCGGCGAGCCGGCGGCCTGGCGACGATGAAGCGGTCCGCCGCCTCCCGGAGGAGGATCAGCCGGCCCACCTCGGTGTCCGAACGCATCCGGGCCAACATGAGCTGCAGATCCTCTGAGTGTCGACCGAGTGGGGCAGCCATGAACTCCGCCACGAGGTCGAGACGGGTCGGGTCGACGTGCTCTGGGAGGGAGAACCTCCCGATCCCGACATGCTCGATCATCGAGTGGGAGCTCGCGCTGGTCATCCGAGCACGCTCACCTCGTGAAGTACCACTGGGACGGGGTGATCTGCGCGAGCGGGCTCTGCGGCGTCGCGCCGTGCAGTCTCGTGCTGATGGCCGACACCTGGTTGACGGTGTTCGGGATCCACAGCACCGGCAGCGCACGCGAGACGTCGTTCACATACCTCGTCCACGCAGCGCTGACCGCACTTGCCGAAGAGGCGTGCTGGATGGCGGCGATGTCGGCATCGACGGCAGGGTTGCTGAAGCTCCCCGGATTGACGCCTGCGCCAGTTCGGAAGAGCTGTTCCCCCGTCGGGTACGGGTCTCCCCAGATCCATGCAGGCGTGCCCCACTGCACGGCTTGCCACCCGCAGCTGGAGCCGCCGGAGCACGGGACGGCCGCCCCGACGACCTGACCCTCGGTCCCGGTCGTGAGCGTCAGTTGGATCCCGGCGAGGGAGAAGGAGGACTTCATGGTCCGCATCTCGTTGTCGAGGTAGGGAACTCCTCCGAGGTACTGCAGCGTGAACTGGAACTTCGTGCCGCGGGCGACGCCCGCACCGCACTCGTTCGACGACGTGCCGGGCCTCGAGCAGGCGAGGACCCCGGACGACATCGCCCAGCCGTGCGCGCGCAGGAGCGACTTCGCCTTGGACGGGTTGTACGGGTTCGGGTTCGCCCGCTCCGCAGCCGTGACGTACGGGGTTGCCGGCTTGAGCGGGACGGGTCCATAGGTAGGGACACCGGCCTCGCCGAGGAAGGCCTTCACGTAGCCGGGCTCGTTGATGAGCGCCTGCATCGCCTGCCGGGCATACAGCTGCTTGAAGACGGACCCGATGGAAGGGTTGTTGAAGTTGAGGACGATGTAGGCGATGGAGAGCAGCGGCCAGGGTGAGATGCGATAGCCGACAGACGAGAAGCGCGAGGTGGCAGAGAGATCCGAGACCGGGACGTAGCCGTAGGTGATCCCACCGGACTGGAGCTCGTTCGCCTCAGCTGAGTCCGAGGTGAAGGGCTCCATGATGAACTTCGCCAGGTGCGGCGGTGACGCGAGGCGGTACGCGCGGTTGGGCTCCATCTCGGCGTAGCCGTCGGTGCGGAATGACGTGAGGTGCCAAGCGCCGTCCACCACCTGCCAAAGCGGGTTCGCCTGGTACGACCCGAGCGCCGTCCCCTGCTTCTCGAGAAACGCCAGCACCGCCTTGGCCCCCGACGGCGACTGGTCATAGCTCCCGACCGCGCCGCTCGCAGAGGTGCGGTCCCAGGCACGCTGGGGAAGCGGGACGATCTCCGACAGCTGCGCGTAGGTGAACCACGTGGGCGAGTACGCCTCGGTGAGATGGAACACGATGGTCCGCTCGCCCTCGAGGTGCATGGAGGCGATGTTCGACGGGAACTCCCCGGACACCGCGTACGCCCAGTTCGACCCGTAGGCCTTCACCAAGTTGACGAAGAACTCCACGTCGCGTGCGGTGACGGGCTTGCCGTCGGACCACGTCGCAGGGCGCAGGGTCACCGTCACCGTCCGGTTGCCATCCGAGTAGACAGGCGGCTCAGCGAGGCTCAGTTGCCTGTTCAGCACGAGGCTGGAACCACCGCCGAACCAGTACAACGGCGTCCACTGCAGGTACATGAACTGGATGTTGGACGGCAGGTCGCAGGCGAGGGAGACGACCGGGAAGATGCAGTTGATCGCTCCGGACGCCTGGTTCTCGGCGAAGGTGGCGGTGCCACCCTTGATCGGCGCGCTGCCACCGGTCTTGCCGCCTCCGGACGAGCTCGGAGCTGAGGTGCATGCAGCGAGCAGCACAGCCGTGACAACCGCGGCAGCGATGCGGCGGAGGAGCTTCGAGCGCATGTTCACCTTCCCCCCAGGACATTAGTGACACTCAACTTTCGTTGAGTATCACTGAACCAACGGCGGCTGTCAATGCCTCGCGGTGCCGGCAGCAGGTCAGTGGTCCGCCACCGCGTCGGCTTGGACCTCGACAAGCCAATCCCGTTCGACCAGCCGGGACACGGCCACCAGCGTCGAGGCCGGAGGGTGAGGGCCGAAGTAGGGCCGGGCGATCTCGCGCTCGTGGCGCAGGTACTCGTCCATGTCGGTCGTGAAGGTGTAGAGGTGGGTGACGTTCGCCCACGTCAGGTCAGCGGCCTCGAGCGCGCGGCTGACGAGCTCGTAGCAAGCCCTGATCTGGCCGGCCATGTCGCCGACGGCGAGGTTGCGGCCGTCGGCATCCACGGCGACCTGCCCCCCGATCCGGTAGTGGACGGGGCCTTCCGCCCTCACGATGTGGGTGTACATGTCATCGACGGGGCGGTGCAGTGTCGGCGGGTTGAGATGGGAAAGGTTCATCCGTCGGCTCCCTTCGTCGTTGCGTCGTCCTTCGTGGCGGCGCTCGTCCGGCTCGTCACCGCTCGTGCAACCTGACCTCGAAGGCGTCACGCAGTGCGTCACCGATGAAGTTGAAGGCCACGACAGTGAGGAGGATGGCGACGCCGGGCGGGTAGATGAGCCACCAGTAGCCGGAGTAGATGTAGTTGATCCCCGAGGAGAGCATGGACCCCCAGTCGGTGGCCGGTGGCGGTATCCCGAGCCCGAGGTATCCGATGCCGGCGACGAGCAGGATGGCGTCGGCCACCTGGAACGTGACGTTCACGACCATGGTGCCGACGGCGTTGGGCACGACGTGGCGGAAGATGGCGCGCCGGCGCGTGCCGCCGAACATGCGGACGGCCTGGACGTAGTCGAGCGTCCGGAGCACGAGCGCCTCGCCTCGCACGAGCCGGCTCGGTATGAGCCAGGACACGAGCGCCACGACGAGCACGAGCATCGGCACGCTCGGGCGGTAGATGGTGGCGAGGAAGAGGACCACGAGCAGGGGCGGCACGCTCAGCATCGCGTCGACGATCCGCATCAGCAACGAGTCCGCGAAACCGCCGATGAAGCCGGAGATGGCGCCCCAGAGCGCGCCGAAACCCGTCGCGATGAGCGCGGCCGCCATCGCGACCTCGAGGGACGCCTGCCCTCCGACCATGAGCCTGCCGAGCTCGTCGTAGCCGACGGGATCGGTGCCGAGCGGATGGGCGGCGGACGGGGGAAGGTGCACCTCGCTGAGGTTCGTGTTGATCTGGTTCGTGTGGTACACGAGCGGGCCGATGAAGCAGAAGCCCAATATCAAGAGGACGACCACCACGCCGGCGACGCCGAGCCGGTTGTGGGAGAAGCTCCTGAGGGCATCGGCGAGGCGGCTACGGCCCGAGCGGTCCGAGTCGTCGACGGCCTCCCCGCCGAGCGCGGGGCGGCTCGTCTCCTCGCTGATCACCATCACGTGAACCTCACCCGCGGGTCTGCGACCGCATAGAGGAGGTCGGCGATCAGCGAACCGAGCACGGTGGCGGCGCCCGTGACGATGGTGACCCCGAGGATGACCGGGTAGTCCTGGGACTGAGCCGCGTTCCAGAACAGCAGCCCCATCCCCGGGTAGTTGAAGACCGACTCGACGATCACCGCGCCGCCGACGACGACCGGCAGGGTGAGGCCGACGAGCGTGATGAGCGGCCCGGCGGCGTTTCGCAGGACGTGGCGCCAGATGACCCGTTGACGCCCCACCCCTTTCGCGCGCGCGGTGCGGACGTAGTCGAGCGGGAGGTTCTCGAGCGCCGACGATCTCATGTAGCGGCTGAACAACGCGGTCGTGACGAGCGTGAGCGTGAGCACCGGGAGTGCGATGTCCCCGGGGTGCAGAAGCAGCTGCCCGAAGCTCGCCTGCGGCACGATCGGCGGCAGCAGGTGGAACTGCTCGGAGAGCAGGACGACGAGGATCAGGCCGAGCCAGAACACGGGCATCGAGTAGAAGAGGAAGCCGAAGCCTGTGGCGAGGTAGTCGAAGAACTTGTTCCGGCGCACCGCCTGCGCGAGGCCGACAGGCACGGCGATGAGGATCGCCAGCAGGTTGGCGAGCCCGACGAGCAAGGCCGTGCCGGGCAGCCGGGCGGCGATGACCGACGACACCTGTTGGTTCAACTTGACCGAGAAGCCGAGGTTCCCGCGGAGCACCTCCGACAGCCACACGAAGTACTGGATGACGAGGGGTTTGTCGTAGCCGTACTCCGCGTTGAAGGCGCGGACGTCCTGAGGCGTCGCCCTCGGACCGAGCAGTGCACGTGCCGGCCCACCGGGCAGGAGGTGGATCATCACGAAGACGATGATGCTCACCCCGAACAGCACGATGACTGCGTGGAGGATCCGAGCGAGGGTGTACTTCAGCATCGGGGCCCTACCGCGAGAAGTACCAGTCCTCGGGTGTCAGCGACAGCCCGTCAGCCGGTTGGGGCACTGTGCCGTGCAACCTCGTGCTGATCGCCGACACCTGGTACGGACTGAGTGGCATGAAGAGCATCGGCACCTGCAGGGCCGTGTACTTCTCCCAGGTGAGCAGGGGCTGGAGACCCGGCCGGTTGGTCGTCGCCTTGACGAGGCGGTCCATCGTCTGGTTCGAGTAGCTGCCGAAGTTGCCGACCGCCCCGGTCGAGAAGGCGACTTCCCCGCTCGGGTAGTTGTCGGGCGAGAACTCCCAGCCGTTTCCCCAGTAGGCCATCTGCCACTTGCAGCTTGCCTGGCTCGCCGAGCAGGGCACGGCCGTCGAGTAGACGGTCCCGGCCGGAGCCTGGCTCAGATGCAGGGCGATGCCCGCCTGCAGGAGCGACGACTGGAAAGCCCGCATCTCGGCGTCAACGGTGACGATGCCCGAGGCGTACACGAGGTTGAAGCTGAGCGAGGCACCGCGGGCGACACCTGCTCCGCACTCGTTCGCTCCGCTGCCAGGCCGTGTGCACACCCGCACCCCGCTGCTGCTCACAGTCCATCCGTGGTCGGAGAGCAGTGCCTCGGCAGCCTTCAGGTTGTAGCCGAGCGGTCCGCGGGCGACGCTCGGATCGACGTACGGGTTCGAAGGGCCGTTCGGCACGGGCCCGTAGTCGGGGATGCCGTAACCGGAAAGGATGGCCGAGATGTACTGCGGCTCGTCGATGAGGCGCTGCACGGCCTGGCGTAGGTAGGTCTGCTTGAAGATCGGGCCGACGGTCGGGTTGTTGAAGTTGATCGGGAGGATGTTCATCGACCACAGGTACCAGGGAACGACGTCGTATCCGCTGCTCACGATCTGGCTGCGCTGGGCGATGTCGGTCACCGGCACGTAGCCGTAGGTGAGCGCGCCGGACCGGAGGTCGTTGTACTCCGCCGACTCGGAGGTGAACGGCTGCTCGATGAACTTCGCGAGTCGAGGCTTCACCGGCCCGGAGTACTTCTTGTTGGGCACGAAGACGGCGTACCCGTCGGCGTTGAATTGGGAGAGGTGCCAGGGGCCGTCCACGACCTGCCAGAGCGAGTTGGTGGCGTAGGTGCTGAGGCTGCGGGACTGAGCGTCGAGGAACTTGTAGACCGCGTGGGCACCGGCAGTGGTCTCGTCGTAATTGCCGACCTTGCCGCTCGAGGACGTCTTGTCCCACGCCTGCTGGGGAAGAGGGATGAGCTGCGAGAGCTCGTTGAAGGTGAACCACGTCGGGTTCACTGGTGCGTTCAGGTCAAGGACGATCGTCGCGTTGCCCTTCGTCGAGACGCTCGTCACATCGTCGGGGAAGAAGCCGGGCACGTACTCGCCCCAGTTGTCTCGGTTCGCCTTCAAGAGGTTGAGCCAGAAGACGACGTCCCGCACGGTCACGGGTGAACCGTCGGACCAACGCCAGTGCTTGAGGGTCATCGAGACGGTCCTGTCGCCGTTGCTGTACACGGGAGGGAGGGCGAGGCTGAGCGGCTGGTTCAGCACGACCCGGCTGCCGTTGCCGAACCAGTAGAGGGGGCGCCACATCAGGTACTGGAACTGGTTGATGTTGCTCGTGTTGAAGTACTGGAGGGCGTCG
This sequence comes from Actinomycetes bacterium, assembly GCA_021785095.1. The sequence goes on along the minus strand of JAJYGM010000049.1, from coordinate 4,550 downwards.
AGCGGGAAGATGTAGTTCGGCGGAGCGCCTGCCGACTCGGCGAAGGTGACCGTGCCGCCTGACGCCGGCGTCTTCCCTGCCTGCCCGCCCCCGCTTCCCGAAGTCGCGCTCGTGCAGGCGGCAAGGGCGAGCGAGGCCGCGGCCGCCAGGACTGCGGCACGCATGAACCGTCTTGTTTTCACAGCTCCTCCTAGGACGACGACTGCGCCGGCACCTCAGCGCGGCGAGCGGGTGCGGGTTCGGGAGAATGCGACTTTGCGAGCAGTGCGAGCAGCTCGTAGACGACGTTGGCGGCCGCCACCGAGGTGATCTCGGCATGGTCGAAGGGAGGCGAGACCTCGACGACGTCGGCGCCGACGAGGTTGGTGTCGCTCATCCGGCGGAGGATCCCGAGCAGCTCACGGCTCGTGAGGCCTCCCGCCTCGGGCGTGCCCGTTGCGGGGGCATGCGCCGGGTCGAGGACGTCGATGTCGATCGAGACGTACAGCGGCGCACTGCCCACCCGCGAGACGATGACGTCCGCCACTCCGCCGATGCCGAGCGAGTCGAGGTCCATAGCGGAGATCGTGCGGAACCCCATCTCTTCGTCCTCGGGCAGGTCGTCTCGGCCGTACAGAGAGCCGCGGATCCCGATGTGCATCGTGTGGTCGTCGAGGAGCAGACCCTCCTCGCGGGCGCGGCGAAACGGCGTCCCGTGCGTGATCGGGGCGTCGAAATAGGTGTCCCAGGTGTCGAGGTGGGCGTCGAAGTGCACGAGGGCGACGGGACCGTGACGGCTGGCGAGCGCCCGCAGCAGCGGGAGTGCGATCGTGTGGTCCCCTCCGATGGTGACGATCCTGCCGACTCGCTCCTGCAGCGAACGCGCCGTCTGCTCGATGGCGTCCACCGCCGAGTCGATGTTGAACGGTGTGCAGGGGACGTCGCCTGCATCCACGACCTGCTGGACGTCGAAGGGCTCGGTGTCGAGACCGGGATGGTAGGGGCGGAGGAGCTTCGATGCCGCTCGCACCGCCTGTGGACCGAAGCGGGCCCCAGGGCGGTAGCTCGTCCCGCCGTCGAACGGGACGCCGAGCACTGCCACGTCTGCCGTGCCGACGACACCGAGCTCGGGCAGCCGCGCGAAGGTCGATGGTCCCGCGAAGCGCGGGACGAGGGCTGCATCGACTGGGCCGATGTTCACCGCTCCGTTTGACTCTGCCACGACTCCCCTCCTGTTGCGGCGATGGAAACGTGGTGCGACCCACCGCACATAAGCTGTCCCCTGCTCGATCGGCTGGGCCGTGGGACCGTCACGGTGTAGTGGTGCCGATCGATTGTTTAGCTTCACAGAACGACGGTCGCGTGTCAACAGAGGGAGACGTCATGGCGCAACGGTCGGGAGTTCCACCAGAGGGGGTGCTTCGACGGCGGCCGACGGCAGCCCGGCACTCTGGGGCGCCGATCGACGCAGAAGCTGCGATGCGAATCGGCCCGCGTCTTCGCGAAGCTCGGCGCCAGCGGGGACTCTCCCTCGAACAGCTCGCCGAGGCCACCTCGCTCACCAAGGGGTTCATCAGCCAGCTCGAGCGCGACATCGCGTCCGCCTCGGTCGCCTCGCTGATCCGGATCTGCGCAACGCTCGGGATCGAGATCGGCTCGCTCTTCCAGTCCGTCCGGACGGACCTCATCCGTCGGGACGAAGCGCCCCGGATCAACTTCGGCGGGGAGCGCGTGCGGGAGTACCTCGTCACGCCCACGAGCAGCCGCGACGTGCAGATCATCCGCTCGCTGATCGAGCCGGGCGGCGGGAGCGGCGAGGAGCCCTACTCCCTCGACACCAACGCCGAGATCGTCGTCGTCGAGCAGGGCAGCGTCGAGGTGACTGTCGACGGCACCACCCACCGGCTCAACCAGGGTGACACGTTGAGCTTCTCGCCACGTTTCGCTCACCAGTGGCGCAACCCGTCCTCGTCGCGGCGCGCTGTCGTCCTCTGGGTGCTCTCGCCTGCACCGTGGTGATCGGTACACGGCCGGACCTCACCGGCCTCGGTCCCTCGGCGGCCGACCTCAGCCTCGCGCGTCGCTTTTTCGGACAAGACCGGGGTGTCGCGCGGAAGCGCTCGTGAGCACGGGCGAAGAAGGAAGCGCGTCGACGTCGACGACCTCGCCACCTTTCATCACCATGCGGACGTCACGGAGGTTCGCGATCTCCTCGAGTGGATCCGAGCCGACGACGACCATGTCGGCGACCTTCCCCGCCTCGAGCGTGCCGATCTCGCTGTCCATTTGGTACGCCTTGGCGGGGGTGCTCGTCGCGGACTGGATGATCTGCATGTTGGTCATGCCGCGCTGAGACATCGACTGCATGACGAGGAATTGCGCCTCGCCCGAGATCGACTTGTGGCCGCCAAGGCCACCCCAATCAGCGTCGCCGGCGACGTCGGGGTCGAAGACGATGCTGTCCGTGCTGACGAACTGCGGCACGCCTGCCTCGATGAGCCGGACCGAGTTCTCGAGCTCGTAGTTGTACCCCTCCGCTCCGTTGAACCGGTCATCTCCCGGGAAGTCCCGTTGCTCTACGATCCGGAGCTGCTCGTCGGTGAGCGGAGCCCACTGGGTACCGCAGCAGTAGCCGCGTTCGAGCATCAACTCGATCGTCCGGTCGTACAACCTCGACGCGCACGTGAAGGCGACGTGTTGCCCGATGTCGTTTCCCACCTCGACCGCGATGTGCACCGACTCCGCCGACGTCGTATGGGTCTGGACGGTCTTCCCGGCCGCATGAACCGCCTCCACGATGGCACGCTGCTGGTCCGGGCTGAACCTGAGGACTGCCCACTGTCCTGTCGAGCTGTTCACGGGCTCGTCGTCACCGGTCGCGCCGTACTTGACGAAATCGACGCCCTGTTCCACATACCGCGTCATCTGGTCGTAGATCTGAGCCGGGCTCTTCCAGCAGAGGTCCGGTCCACCACCTGCCTCGAACCGGCGGTTCATGCGGTCCTGGAGACCACGTGTGGCCGACGCCATCGCCTCAGGTGTCGTGAAGACGGCGCGGAAGCCGACGATGTTGCCGGCCACCCGGATGCGAGCAGCCACCACCGCGCCCGACTCCGAGCGGTCACGAGCGGCGAGCAACGCGTCGAGCGGACCCATCGTGTCGAACACGGTCGTGAAGCCGCTCGCGAGCAGCACCTGGGCGGCCTCCACGGCCACCTCGTCGAGGCGGTCCTCGTATCTCGCGAGGAATTCGGCGTAGTTCCAGCCTGGCCACGGGACGAGATGCACGTTGCCGTCGATCAACCCGGGAAGCAGGTAGTGGCGCGAGAGATCGATGACGTCGGCCGCCTCGGGGACAGGCACCTCCTGTCGTGTGCCGACGGCGACGATCCGCGAGTCCTGCACGAGCACCACGCCGCCGTCGATCGGATGCTCGCCGGTCGCCGTGATCACCGTCGCCCCGACCAGCGCACGCATCCCGCCGTTCATGCCTTCCGACATCTCGTCCTCCGATGCTCGACTCGCGCTCGCTCACTGCTTCGCCGGGCGCGCCGGCCGGGTGGACTATAGAGTAAAGGTAAACGCTCGTACAGTATGGGCATCCTTAGTTCGAGGCCCTCGGAGGTCGCACCCGATCGGCACCCGTCAAGGAGCGCCGTTCACCAGCGGAAACGGTGTGGAAGCAGTGACGGGAGAGACCCAGATGTGCCCTTCGCACGGTGCGATGCTCGTCGCGACGAGCAGGTGGTTGTGGGCCCCCGGAAGCGTTATCTCGACGCTGGCGGCCGTCGGGCAGACGGCCGGGTAACCTCCGCCCAGCGTGTCCGAGTACATGAAGTAGAACCGAGCTCGGGCACCAGGGGCAAGAGCCACCGTCTGTTCGGGCACGACATCGACCACCTCGTAGTGGCCTCGGATCACCGTGGTGGGAAGTGGTTGCCCGTTGGCGCCGAGCAGCTGCAGGCCGGGGTAGCCGAAGAGCGTGCAGGTGACGGTGCCGCCGTTGGTGAGGCCGAAGGCGCCGCCCCGCGATCCTGCCGCCCCGCCGCCCGCGAGGGAGAAGGGCTGCGCCGAGAGAGCCGAGGTACGACAACGTCCAGCCGGCTTGGATGCCCCGGAGCACGGTGAGGGCAAAATGACGGTTTGACCGGACTGAGAGCCGCTCACCTCGGTGTACTGGAGCTGGTCGTAGACGTCGGCCTGCTCGGACTGCTGGGCTCCTGTGGACGGGTTCGCGAAGGTCACGGTGCAGGTCTCGGGCGAAGTGGCGCTGAGCTCGACTGTGCCTTCGGCTAGCGGAGGGCAGCTCGCGGCGGGTCCGCTGCAGGACAGGTCGGTGTAGAACGTGCCGCTGCCCGAGGCGCTTTGGGGACCTGCCGACCAGGTGATCCCCGAGATCCAGTCGTTGTCGTCCCTCTCGATCCTGGCCGGGAACCTCGGCCAGACGAAGAGCTCGCCGGGAAACGGGATCGCGGCGGTGGAGACGAACAGGTCGGGGATCGCCGAGGTGGCAGTCGGTGGCGGCGAAGACGTCACCGACGCGGGTGCCGCAGACGACCGTCTGAACCTAG
>JAJYGM010000705.1 GCA_021785095.1 Actinomycetes bacterium | reverse complement strand
GACCTGGCAGTAGGAGGGAAGCCCGAGGAGGTCGAGGTCCTTCCATCCGAGCAGGGCGATGTTCACGAGCACGAGGTCGAGCGCGGTGTTGCCAACCCGCTCGCCGATGCCGAGCGCGCAGCCATGGATCCGGCGCGCACCGGCGGAAAGCGCCGCAAGGGCGTTCACGACGTCGAGCCCGCGATCACGGTGACCGTGCCAATCGACGAGGGCGTCTCCGAAGCCGTGCGCGGCGAGCTCGCCAGCGAGGAACGGCACGATCTGCTGCACCCCACCCGGCGTCGCCTGGCCGACGGTGTCGGAGATGCAGAAGCGGGTCGCGCCGGCCCCTGCAGCCGCGAGGTACATCGTTGCGATGTCCTTCTGGCGCGCCCGGGTGGTGTCTTCCGTGACGAACATCACCTCGAGCCCAGCGCGTGCCGCGTAGGAGATCGCATCCTCGATCGTCTGGACCAGCCTCGGGACGTCCCAGCCTTCCACCCACTGGCGGATCGGGCTCGACCCGATGAAGAGCGCAGCGTCGATGCGCACGCCGGCGCGCTGCTGCGCCTCGGCGATGGCGTCGATGTCCTTCACGTGGGTTCGCCCGGCGCAGTTCGGCCTGATGGGAAGGCGCTCGTCGGCGATCGTCCGGGCGAGCCCGACAACGTGCTCGAACGCCAGCTCGCTCGCTCCCGCATACCCGATGTCGGCGGCATCGACGCCGATCTGAGGGAGCGTACGGAGGAACGCCTGCTTCTGGACGAGGGAAGGCTGCCGCACCGAGGGGCATTGGAGCCCGTCGCGCAGCGTCTCGTCGTTGAGCTCGATGGCCGCCGGCACGTCGAGTGAGAAGGAGCAGGGCAGCTGGCCGTTCCAGTCGTAGATGAGGTCGGCCGGCGCCGAAGCCACTGCAGCAAGGTCCGGTGGCCGAGCCGACCGTGCCCCGGTGCACTTCGAACCGCTCATCCCCTGCTCGTCACGTCCCACAGGGTCACCTCCCCACCTGCCCGTAGGCTCCGAGCGCTTCACAATCGCTGCCCGCGTCACCGCGCAGTCGTCACCCTCCCCGGCCTCAGTGACCCCCGGTGGCCGGCATACACACCCGCACCCCGTATGCCTGGCAGGCCACAGCCAGACGAGTCTGTTGATCTACGTATAGTGCGCTAGTTCATGTTATTCCTGGACTGTCCGGTCAGTCAAGTGAGCCCTTCGGCACCGTCTTTGCCGACGGCGCCCAGCACATCGCAGAAAGGACCCAGAACCCGGGGGAACGTGCACAGGACCGGGGGTCCAGGACCGGGGGTCCAGTGCGACAAGGAGGGGTGTCCGGCCGCCCCGCGTCGCGCCGGGCGGCCGACGAAGCGGCGGTCTTGCCCATCTCGCCCGGGTCTCGCCCGGGTCTCGCCCGGTCTCGCCCGGGTCTCGCCCGGTCTCGCCCGGTCTCGCCCGGGTCACCGCCTCCCGGCGGCGAGCGCCGCGAGCAGCGGCTCGATACCACCGAGCCGGAGCACGTCGAGCATCGGCTCGGGGATCCGGTCAGCTCGCAGCACCGTCCGGCCTTCCGCGACGACCACCTCGCCCGCCTCGACGTCCACCTCCACGATCTCCTGATCGCGTACCGCCGCGCTCACGCCGGGGCAGCTCAGCGCGGGCAGGCCCAGCGCGATCGCGTTGCGGGCGAAGATCCGCGCAAGAGAGTCGGCCACCACGACTGCGACTCCGAGATCCTTCAGGTGCTGGGGCGCCGACTCCCGGCTCGACCCGCAACCGAAGTTCGCCGCGGCGACGACAATGTCGCCGGGACGCACCTGCGAGGCGAACTCCGGGCGCGCGGGCTCGAGGACGTGGCGGAGCCGGACCTCCGGCGGATCGTGCACGTACTGGCCCGGCGAGAGCATGTCCGTGCTGATATCGGGGCCGAAGAGCCAGGCCCTGCCGCAGAAGCGGGTCCCCCCACCTGACGATGCCGTCACGTCGCCACCTCCTCCGCCTCGGCGCGTACCGCGAGCTCGCGGGGATCGGCGATCGCGCCAGCGAGCGCCGACGCGGCAGCGGTAGCTGGAGACCCGAGGTAGATCTCGCCCTCGGGGCTTCCCATACGGCCTCGGAAGTTCCGGTTGTGGGTCCCGAGGCAACGCTCGCCGGCGGCGAGCAGCCCGAGGTGACCTCCGAAGCACGGACCACAGCCCGGTCCCTCCACGATCGCCCCGGCTGCCGACAGATCGGCGAGGACGCCCTCTCCGGCAGCTTGCTGGTACACCCTCGACGAAGCAGGCGTGACGATCATGCGCACCCAGGGAGCGATCTTCTGGCCTCGCAGGATCGCGGCCGCAGTGCGGAGGTCCTCGAGCCTGCCGTTCGTGCAGGAGCCGAGGAACACCTGGTCGAGACGGAGCCCAGCGACCTCGCCCACGTCGACGACGTTCTCGACGTGGTGGGGCACGGCGACCTGGGGCGAGAGCGCGCCGAGGTCGACGGTGTGGGTCGCGACGTAGCGGGCGCCGGAGCGCATCGTCGGGGCTCCATCGGCCGGGAACAGCGAGAACTTCGCCCCCATCTCGACGCCCATGTTCGCGATCGTCATCCGCTCCGAAAGCGACAGCGAGTCGGTGCCCGCTCCCCCGTGCTCCACCGATCGGTACTGCGCCTCGGCAGATCCGACCTCCCGCATGAGGTAGAGGACGAGGTCCTTCGCCGTGACCATGTTGGCGAGCCGGCCCTCGAGCACGACGAGCACGGTCTCGGGAACCTTGAACCAGAGCTTGCCCGTCGCGAGCGCGTACGCCATCTCCGAGCTGCCGATCCCGCAGCCCGCCGCGCCGACCGCCCCATAGGTCGTCGTGTGGGAATCGGTGCCTACGACGAGCTCGCCCGGCCGGACCCGACCCTCCTCGACCATCACCTGGTGGCAGATGCCACGGCCGATCTCGAAGAAGGCGTCGATCTCGTAGCGGCGCAGCAGACGGCGCGCCTTCGCCTGGTGCTCGGCGGCCGAGACCGACGGGGCCGGGACCATATGATCGAACACGACAGTGGCGCGGCTCGCGTCGTGCAGGCGCTCGATCCCCGTGCGCTCGAGCATCTCGAGCACGTCCGCTGCGAAGATGTCGTGCATCATCATGGCGCCGATCTCGGCCACGACGTACTCGCCCGGCTCGGTGCGTGCCACACCGGCGGCTCGGGCGAGAGCGGCTTCGGCGGCCGTCATCGCCTCGGATGGTGGCCCGGAGGCATGGGCGCCGGGCTCATCCCTCACCTTCGCCGACATCCCTTCCTCCTCACTCGTCGGTCGCTGGATTCGCCCCATTACGCCGGCGGATCCCATGTCTACGCGCCGGCGGACACCGCGTCCCCGCGCGACTCGTCCTCGGCAGGGAACGCCACCGCGCACGGCGGCCTGCCAGCGTTCAATAGGTACGCGAGGACCGCGTCGGTGCAGGCGCGCTTGTACCATCCGTGCCGCTCTCGCCAGTCGTCCTCCTGCAGCCACTGGAAGTGCATCCCCTCGACGATCGCCCGCACCGCGACCGCGGCCTCCTCCACGTCGTTGACCTGGAACGTTCCCGCTTCGACGCCACTGCGGATCACGTCGGCGTAGACCCTGTTCACCGTCGCGCGGAAGGCGGCGCTGATCTGCCCGAAGCCGCTCACGCGCGCCGCGTGGTCGATCAGGTCGAGGTAGGTGAGGTAGAAGCGCCGGCTCTGATCGGGACCGAGGAAGATCGTCTCGATCATGGTCTGCACGACCTCGATCGGCGTCGCGGCATTCTTGACTGCATGGCGGATCCGCTCGCCGATCTCCTCCAGCACCCAGGACATCGCGACACCCACGAGCTGTTCTTTGGTCTTGAAGTAATACAAGACGATGCCCTTGCTCACCCCGGCAGCAGTGGCAATCTCGTGAATCGGCACCCGCTCCACGCCGCGGTCCGCGAAGAGCCGGTACGCGTTGCGGACGATGTGGATCTGGCGCTCCGGCAGACCGCCAGCGACGTACACCGGACCGACCTCCGGGTCGGGTATCACAGTCACCACAGGACCAGGTTAGTGTGCGCCGCCCGCTGCCCCTGACGAGGCAAGGGCCGCGGGCTCGGGCACACACGTTCCTATCTCGACTTCCCGTCGGCGCCAGCGCCCCCTCCGCGACTCACAACAGAGCACCCGGCTAGGGCACTGCGCCGACGACTGATCCGAATGGCTACCCGGCTCGGTGAATACCGACCCTGGTGAACTTCGTCGGCACGAGCGTGCCGTGCACGTCACGCGTGATGGCGACCTGTGTTGCCGTGAGGCCGGAGTGGTCGGTCGCGCTGAAATGGTACGTCCCGTCTCCGGTCGTGATCGTCATCGTGGAGAGCGCCTTCGCGATGCCGGCCGGAGTGGCGCCGCGCTCTCGAATCGCCTTGGCGAACATCGCCACCGCACCGCCCGCATCGAAGGCGAACTCCGGCGGGTAGTAGTGATTGCTCTTCTTGAACGTGCCGGCGAACGAGGTGATGACGGACCGACCGGGATAGCTGCTCGGAAGGTACGGTCCGATCCCGCCGATCGAGCTGGCGATGATCACGCCGTTCCCGGCGGAACCTACGGGCTGGGTGTAGAGGTACGAGGCCTCGGCGTGGCTGAAGAGCAACGGGATCTTGAGCCCCATTGCCCGGAATTGCTTGGTCAAGGTGACTTCCGCCGGCCCCGAGCCCCAGACCATCAGACCTTGCGCCTTGGACGCCTTCACCTTCGTCAGGATCGTCGTGAAGTCCGTAGCTGTGAGCGTGAACTCGCCGTCGTAGATGAACTTGACGCCGTACTTCGGCGCCATGGCCTTCATGTTGTTCCACCCGGCCGTTGGGAACGCCGATGTGTCACGCGCGACGGCCATCGTCTTCAGACCCTTGTACTTCATGTACGCGAGGAGCTGCTGGGCCACGATCTTGGTGGTCGGTGGCGTCATGTAGACGTAGTACCTGGGGGGTGTGGCGAGGCTGTCCGCCGCGGCCGTGTCGATCGTGGGAATCTTCGCCCGGCCGGCGTATGCCTCGGTTGCCTCCGCCGACGAGGAGAACACGGGGCCGACGATCCCCACCACGCCGTCGGACACCAGCGTCTGATAGTCGAGCACCGCCTGGGTGGGGTCGGTCTTGTCGTCCTCGACGATGAGGTCGATCTTGCGGCCATCGATACCGCCGGCGGCATTGATGGCATTGACCTCCTGCTCCGCACCGAGTTTGTCGTTCGTGCCGAGCGGAGTGTAGGGCCCGGACAGAGACGTGATCATTCCGATCTTGATCGGCCCGCCCCCCGCGCTCGCCGAGCCCGTGGCCGCGGCGTTCTGGGACAAAGGCCCCACCGCCGCGACGACCGCTGCCACGACCGGCAGCAACGTCGCCACGACGAGCGTCTGGTGGATCCTGCGACCAGCACTCGCTTTGCCGTCGCGCTCGTGCCTCGTTGACCTTGCTGCTGGTGCCATACCGGGAACCCCCCCGCTTCCTCGCCTGCCCTTGGCAGAAGCAAACACCCCAAGAAAGTGATGTTGCCATTCTCAACTTTTTCAGCTGACGTTTACCATTGTCACCTACGTAGAGCACGATGTCAAGGACGCGCAAGCGGACCTCCGAGAGTGGACCCGCCGAACGAGTGACTGCAGCCGGCGCACCGCCCGGTGACCGTTCGGCTGGCGATCGCCGAGCGTCCGTGCCGTGCTCGACTGAGAACCCGGTTCGAAAGGCTCGAGCACGCGCCGCTCGAAAGCCGTCCGTCTCGAGACCTGCACCGAGGTGCAGGCACCCCGACACCGGATGCGCGGCGCGAGCGGGCGACCTCCTCAGCCTGGCGGCCGAGCGGACAACGTGACGAAGTCCCGCGCCCACGCCGGGTCGAAGAACGTCGCCGGACCCTGCACGGTCGACGAGAGGAGCTTGCTGCCGTTCGCCGGCGCTGCGAGGCCATCCGCTGTCAGCGGGTCGTAGGTCACGAAGACGTCCCAGTACGGGTTGATGTCGAGCTGCATGCCGCGGACGACTCCCGCTCGCACGAGGAGGTCGGCGAGCTGGATCGGTGAGAGGGACGGGCCCGTGACGTAGACGAGCGCGCCGTCGGCGGTGACCCCCACGCCCGATCGCCACTGGTGCTCCACACCCGGCCCTGTACAGGTGGTGACTCCGCACGTCGCCCCCCACGACAGCCAGTCGGGGCTCGATGCCTGGGGCGTCGGGCGGCCACCTAAGACGAGGAGGACGAGGTTCTGGCGCACGCTCACCACGTTGGGAGCCATCGTCACTGTCGCTCCCCACGTGCCGACGGTCATCGATCCGCCCGCATAGATGACGAGCGAGGCGGCACCCGCGACGAGCGGGACGATCGTCTTGCCTGTCGTGTAGTAGCCGCCGCCTGCCGCCGCCATCTTGAACCCGCCGTTGAACGCTGCCACGAGCGACCTCGCCTGCGCCTGCTGGATCGGGGCGGTGTACGGGTACGGCCCGCCACCTGGGCTGATCGAGCCCGAGTACAGCCGAGCAGAGAGGAGACGGGTGTCCATCCATGCGATCCCGGCCGGCTGCGAGCCGCCGGGCGGGACGAGCGTGGTCTCGAAGACGGCCGGGACGCCGTCGACCCGCCGGCCCGATGGCGCCCAGGAGCCTTCGCCAGCCACGACCGGCGCTGTGGGGAAGCGAGCCAAGGCATCAGGCGGAGAAAGGCCGATGCGGGGTGCTGGCTTCGGCGGCGCACGCCGCGGGCTGGCCGGCGACGTCGCTGCCGAGCGAGACGAGCTCGGCGGTGAGGGTCGGGTCGCGCGCGCGCGTCCCGACGCGCTCGCACCGCACCCCGCGAGCGCTACCGAGAGCGCGGCGAGACCGACGACGACGCCGAGAGCGCGGGCTCGACACGTGCGCAACATGGGGGGAGATTACGTGCCGGGTGTCTTGAGGTTGACGGCACCCACCGCGCGACCACTGCGCCGACTGCGCGGGCTCGGAGGCGGCGCCGTTACCATGGATGGTCGATGCGTGCCGACGGCGAGCGCCCCCGCCGGAGCTCGAGGCCGGCCTGCCGGCCCCGCAGGCCCGCCAGGCTCGTTCTCCGGTTCGCGCTTGCCTGTTCGATGGTCGCCGCGGCGGTGGCGCTCTACGTCGCGTACGGGGCTCGACCCTCGCCGGCTCCGCGCGCCGCGACCTCGAGCGTGCACCAGCACGGACCCACGACGACCACGGCGGGGTCCGGCTCGACGGCCACGGCCGGGTCCCACTCGACGACGGCCACGGCCGGGTCCCGCTCGACGGCCACGGCCGGGTCCCGCTCGACGACGGCCACGGCCGGGTCCCGCTCGACGACGACCACGGCCGAGTCCACGACGACGCCGAGCACGTCGGGACCCGGCACACTTCCCCAGACGACCGCGCTGCCGTCCGCCACGTCCCGGCAATTCCAAGGCGTGATGGCGGACCTGTGGAACGGAGTCGTCAGAGACCAGGTGAGCATCGCGATGCCTGCGTTCTTCCCTCTCGGCGCCTACCTCCAGCTCAAGGCCATCCCCGACCCGCAAGAAGACTGGCGGGTACGACTGGTCGCGCAGTTCGCCCTCGACGTGGCTGCGGCGCACGCGCTGCTCGGGGCCGAGGCGACGAAGGCCGCATTGATCGCAGTGGACGTGCCAACCCAGTACGCGCACTGGGTCACCCCCGGCACTTGTTACAACAGCATCGGGTACTACGAAGTGCCAAACGCGCGGATCGTCTACCGCATCAACGGGGCGATCCGCTCCTTCGGCATCGCCTCGATGATCTCGTGGAGGGGGCAGTGGTACGTCGTCCACCTCGGAGCGGTGCTACGCGCGACAACAGGGCCTGGCGAGGTCGACGATCCGGCGACAGGGCCGGGCACGCCGGCGTACTCGTCCACTTGCTGACGGAGAGTGGGCCTATTTCGCTCGAACGACCAAGCCGGAGCCCGAGGCAGGCCGCTCGGGGGGCTCCATCCCGCCGTCGACGACGGGTCTATGGGCATCCGGAGACGCCACCCGTACTGCGTCGCTGCGGCGAGAGCTCGGGACCTTCGGCCCTATAGGGAATTCATGCAAGTCGGTAGCGTGCGTGCGATCAGGCGAACACCTGACCAGCCAGCAGGAGGCAGCGATGGGCGAGGACACGGAGCGCCACGGCATTCCCGGGACCATCATCTTCGACGGGGCGGAGGCGAAGAGAGGTTACGGCCTCAACAAGATGTGCTTCTCCTTCAACGAGGAGGCGAACCGGCACGCGTTCCTCGCGGACGAGGACGGCTACTGCCGCCGCTACGGGCTGACCGACGCGCAGCGTGACGCGATCAGGCGTCGGGACGTGCTGGCGCTGCTCGAGCACGGAGGACACCCCTACTACCTGGCGAAGTTCGCGGGGATCTTCCACCTCGACGTACAAGACCTCGGTGCGATGCAGACCGGCCTGTCCAAGGAGGAGTTCAAGGCTCGGCTCGTCGAGGCGGGAAGGTAGAGCGATGGCTCGCATCGTTGGCAGCATCATGTCGACCCACGTCCCCGCGATCGCCAACGCGCTCGAGCGCCACGAGGAGGCCGACCCCTACTGGAAGCCGTTCTTCGACGGCTACGAGGCAGTCCATTCATGGCTGCACGAAGTGCAGCCCGACGTTGCAGTGATCATCCACAACGACCACGGCATGAACTTCTTCCTCGACAAGATGCCCACCTTCGCCGTCGGCTGCGCCCCCGAGTACCGCCACGGCGACGAAGGCTGGGGCATTCCGACGGTCGACCCGTACCGTGGTCATCCAGACCTCTCCTGGCACCTGGTCGAAGCGCTCGTCGGGGACGAGTTCGACGTCACGACGTGCCAAGAGATGCTCGTCGACCACGCCGTGACGAACCCCATGAAGCTGCTCTGGCCCGGCGGCGGCGTCCCGATCGTGCCGGTGACGGTCAACACGGTCATGTTCCCCTACCCTTCGGCGAAGCGTTGCTTCGCCCTCGGTGAGGCGATCGGCCGGGCGATCTCTTGCTACGACGTCGAGCCAGACCTCCGAGTCGTCATGATCGGCAGTGGCGGCCTCTCGCACCAGCTGGAAGGAACGCGTGCGGGGTTCATCAACAAGTCTTTCGATCTCCGCTTCGTCGAGAGCCTCACCGATGATCCGAGGTGGGCGACGCAGTTCTCAGGCGAAGACCTTGTCAAGGAGACCGGCAGTCAGGGCGTCGAGCTGCTCATGTGGCTGGCTGCTCGGGCAGCGCTGGGGGCAACGGTGCGTCGAGTGACCTGGAACTACCACATCCCGATCTCCAACACGGCAGCGGGCACGCTCGTCCTCGAACCGGCCGCGTAGCCGGGCGAGCACCCTTCACGCACCTCGAAGACGAGTGCCGGTTCCCGATGCCGCATACGGTCGGCTGCTCTCTTCGCCCGCGCCGGGCCTTCAACGATGGCGCTCGTGAACGCGAGGAGGGCTGGATTGCCGGGCCGCCGACGTGCTCGAGGACCAGCTCGCACAGAGCAGGGTGTGACGACCAGAAGTGGCAGATCGCGCCGCCACCTGCTCGTCACGCGGGTGACTCGGCCGCCACCTCTCGAGCCCCGCGCAGCTCGGGCCGGGACCAGATGTCCGCACACTTCTCGCACGAAGACTCGGGGACGAGACCGACCCTCGTGAGCAGCGGGAACAGCTTGCACGCGATGCAGAAGCCGAGACCTGCCTCGAGACCCGCTGCGACGGTGAGCGCGCTGAGAACGCCGTACGCAGCTCGCTTGTTCCGGAAGCCGTAGCAGAGAACAGTCGCCGTCGCCGACATGAAGAGCCCCATCCCTTGGGCCAGGCGCTTGGGCGGTCCCGGCACGAAGCGGTGCTGCACCCGCAAGCGCGGGGTGACGACCCTCGTCGCGAGCTGCCCGAGAGGGCTCAATCTCGGGCCCGTCGCGACCCGTGCCGCGAAACCGTAGGTCAGAGGAAACAGCAGCCAGGGCTGGTCGAACGCAACCGCAGCGCCCGCCATCACCACGACTCCCGACGCCACCAGCCGTGCCGACGTCTCGTTCACGGGGTTCGGGAAATCAAAGAACCTCGGCACCGGACACGTCGCTTTCCATCTGGGCCTCGTCTTCCATCTGGGCCTCGCTCGCGATCAGGGCTCGGACCGATGCAACTCTACCGGCGTCCAGAGACCCTATCGACTTCGAGCAGTCTCCGATGCCGGCTCGGGCCCGAGCGTCTCGACCACTGACTCGTACGGCGGGATGCTGCCCTCTGCGTCCTGGAACAAGTGGTGGCTGCGCATCCATTCTTGGGTGCGCGTGTACATCTCCTCGGTGTAGGGCTCGAACACGACACGTTCACCCGGTCCGAACCCGCGAACGTCGATTCGATCGTGGAAGCGGCTCGGGATCTCCCGCAGGTAGTAGTGCTTGTAGCGCTCCGGCTCGAGATCCAGATCCGCCTGGGCGCGCTTCAGTCCCGCGAAGTACCTCTCGACATCTTCCCGTTCGATGTCGCCGTTGAAGAGGAATGTCGCCATGAACGTGCTGTCGGCGATCTTGCGGCAGCCTTGCTGCTCCACGAGGTACGTGGGGGCGCCCCAGATGTTGGCCGCCACGACGTCGCCGCTGAGCAGTGCCTCGACACGGTCGTACGGCATGCCGATGAACTCGAGCCGCACGTCCTCGGGCTCGACGAAGGCTTCGAGCGCCTGGATGGTCGAGAAATGGCTGCCGGAGTGGAACCCGACCGCGACCGCGACCCCGGCCAGATCGCTCAGGGTGCAGATGCCGGAGCCCGGAGCCGCATAGATACCGCTCGGGATCACCGAGTAGGCATGTCCCCACATCCTCCCGTACGCGTCCACCGCAGCCTGGTTGACCGCCCAATGGCAGGCGCAGCTCATGTCCCTCTTGCCGTGCCCTCCGGACTGGTACAGCTCGTACGCCCCCGTCCGCACGTAACCCTCGCCGGAGACGACGTTCTGCTCGGCGTTCTCGAGTAGCACGACGTCGAGCTCGTGATCGAGTCCCTCGGCGGCGAAGTAGCCGTTGTCCGCGGCGATCCAGTCCTGCAGGCGGCCATGGGACACGATCCTGAAACGACCCACCGCACCCTCTCTTTCTCGTCGTCGCTCCCGGCACCGCCACGGCCCCGCCGGGGGAGGTGACGACACCTCCTCTGGAGGGCCGCCGCCTGCGATGGGCAAGCGATGCGCGGCGATGAGCGACGTCTCGGGGCTCCGATGCTATCGCCGGGAATCGCGCGCGGATGGGCGTACAGGGGCGCGTCCCCTGCCGAACGGCGTTCAC
>JAJYGM010000037.1:573-11323 GCA_021785095.1 Actinomycetes bacterium | reverse complement strand
GCGAGCGCAAGGTCGACTCGGCCAAGAAGACCTTGAGCGCGCTCAACCCCGACGTCGCGGTCGAGACCTTCGACGTGCGGCTGGGGGCCGACAACGTGCTCGACGTCTTGGACGGCTACGACCTCGTCGTCGACGGCACCGACAACTTCCCGACGCGCTACCTCGTCAACGACGCGTCTCTCCTGAAGCGCATCCCGGTGGTGCACGGGTCGATCTTCCGGTTCGAAGGGCAGGTGACCGTCTTCGATCCGTACCACGGCCCGTGCTATCGCTGCCTCATCCCCGAGCCGCCGCCTGCCGAGCTCGCTCCGTCGTGCGCCGAGGCGGGCGTGCTCGGCGTGCTCCCGGGCATCGTCGGGTCGATCCAGGCGTTGGAGGCGATCAAGATGCTCCTCGGGCTCGGGGACCCGCTCGTCGGTCGGCTGCTCGCGTTCGACGCGCTCGAAGAGTCGTTCCGCACGTTCAAGGTGCGGCGGGACCCCGAGTGCCCCGCGTGCGGCGAGCATGCCGGAGAGATCATCATCGCTGAGTACGACGAGCTCTGCATGCCCCATCCGCGCTGAGCACGCGCGGGACGCGGACCTCGGGCAGCCTCCTCGCCTCGGGGTCGCGCTCTCCGCCTGCTCTGGACTGCGCGGGCGCACCCCGGTGCCAGGGCCCGGCGTCCCGGCAAGCACGTGGTGGTGACCCTCTTCCCTTGTGCCGGGGCGGGAAGTGGCGGCAAGGTGGCCCTGGCAGAGGAGGTCGCCACGTGTTCGCGGACCGTGCCGATGCAGGACGCCAGCTCGGTCGGAGGCTCGAGCACCTCCGGGGTGAGCCGCTGGTCGTGCTCGGCCTGCCGCGCGGGGGGGTCCTGGTCGCCTGCGAGGTCGCAACGGCGTTGCTCGCGCCGCTCGACGTGATCGTCGTCCGGAAGTTGGGCGTGCCGTTCCAGCCGGAGCTCGCGATGGGGGCGATCGGCGAGGACGGCGTGCGGATCTTGAACGAAGAGGTGATCCGCGCGGCCCATGTCTCGGGCCACGAGCTCGCCGCCGTCGAGTCGCGCGAGCGAGCCGAGCTCGAGCGCCGGGCCCGACGCTTCCGCGGCGAGCGCCCGCGGGTCCCGCTCGGGGGCCGGACCGCGCTGGTCGTCGACGACGGCGTCGCGACGGGCTCGACTGCCCGGGCTGCCTGCCAGGTCGCTCGCGCCCAGGGAGCAGTGAAGGTCGTCCTCGCCACCCCGGTAGCGCCGCCGGGGTGGGAGGCTCGCATCGAGGGCGATGCCGACGAGCTCGTCTGTCTCGCCACCCCCGAGCCCTTCTTCGCCATCGGCCAGTTCTACGACGACTTCTCCCAGACCCACGACGACGAGGTGATCGCCTGCCTCGCGCGAGCGAACGACGTGGCCTCGCCCGTGCCGGGGGAAGGGCTCTCTCCCGCCCCTCTGCCTCGTGCCGAGGAGGTGGAGGTGCCCGCAGGCTCCGTCCGCCTCCGGGGGCACCTCGGGATCCCCGGGCACCCGATCGGCGTCGTCGTGTTCGCCCACGGAAGCGGCAGCAGCCGCTTCAGCCCCCGCAATCGCTACGTCGCAGACATGCTGCAAGAGGCAGGGATCGCCACGCTGCTCTTCGACCTGCTCACCGCGGACGAAGAGCACGTCCGCGCGAACGTGTTCGACATCGGCCTGCTCGCCCGACGCCTCGTCGAGGCCACCCGCTGGTTGCGGTCCCGGCCCGAGTGCCAGAAGTTGCCGGTCGGCTACTTCGGCGCGAGCACGGGCGCGGGCGCTGCCCTGTGGGCCGCGGCAGAGCCGGGCGTCGGCGTCGCCGCGATCGTCTCGCGCGGCGGCCGCCCCGACCTCGCCGGTCCCCGGCTCCAAGACGTGAGAGCGCCGACGTTGCTCATCGTGGGCGGACGGGACGACGTGGTGCTCGCCCTCAACCGCCAGGCCCAGGGCCTGCTCCGCTGTGAGAGCCGCCTCGTCGTGGTTCCCGGCGCCACGCACCTGTTCGAGGAGCCTGGAACGCTGCAGGCCGCGGCCGCGGCCGCGCGCGACTGGTTCGCACGCCACCTAGCCTCCCCACCAGGCCTGGCCTCCCCACCAGGCCCGAGCTCCCCACCAGGCCCGGGCTCCCCACCAGGCCCGGGAGGCTGAGGGCCCGGCGCGACGCCGCTTCCGGGTTCTTCCGGCGCACGTCGTGCGCCGTCAGCGGTCCTTCACAGATTCCCCCCGAAATTCACATGTTTCGCTGCGAGGATGGATGTGATGATCTCTTGTAATGCTTCGGCAATCTTTGTAACGTATTGGTGATGGAGTCGGGGGAGCGAGTCTCGGTGGCCCGCAGGCTCTGGCTGGTTCGTCACGGGGAGACCACCTGGAACTCCAAGGGGCTCGTCCAGGGGCAGCGTGACCCCGGCTTGAGCCCGGTCGGGCGCGAGCAGATCGCCCGGTGCTGCCGGACCCTCGCCGAGGCCTCGCCCGAGGCCATCTACTCCAGCGACCTGCGTCGAGCGCTCGAGTCCGCGGCGCCCATCTCGCGAGCCCTGGGCGTGGGTTTCCGTGCCGATCCGGACTTGCGTGAGCGCTCGCTCGGCGACGCCGAGGGGCTGCCGGCAACGAGGCTCGGCCCCGAGCGGTCGGGAGTCACAGCCGGGCGCGTGGTCGACGCAGACGCTGCGCCCACCGGGGGCGAGTCGGTGCGGCAGCTCTACGAGCGTGTCGCGTCGTGCGCAGCCCGGATCCTCTCCCTGCACAAGGGCGACATCGTGCTCGTGTGCCACGGCGGGGTGGTCCGCGCGCTCTGCGCGTGGCTCGACGGCGTCCCGCCCGAGGAGATGGCGTGGACCGAGGTGGAGAACGGCGTCCCGATCCTGCGGAGGGTTGCTTCCGCATGGACGTGCGCCTGAATGCAGGACCAGCCAGGAACGGAGGATCAGCGATGCACACCACGACGCTCGCATTGCCCGACCGGGCGACGAAGCCGCGACGCACCGGGCTCACGATGGTGGTCGACGGAGGCCTGCCGCTGGGCGCACTCCAAGACATCGTCTCGAGCGCCGGCGAGTACCTGGACTTCGTGAAGTTCGGATGGGGCACCGCGCTCGTCTCGGGAGAGCTCGGCGCCAAGATCGAGCTCCTCCGAGCGAATGACATCGAGTTCTACTTCGGCGGGACGCTCTTCGAGAAGTACGTCCTCCAGGGGCTCTTCGACGACTTCCGCGCGCTGTGCCACGAGTGGTCGTGCCGGTTCGTCGAGGTCTCCAACGGGACCATCGAGCTGTCGAATTTCGAGAAGACCGGCTACGTGCGCAAGCTGGCTGAAGAGTTCACCGTGATCTCGGAGGTGGGCTTCAAGGATGCGGGCCGGTCGGACCGGCTCATGCCCCGCCGCTGGATCGAGTACGTGGAGGACGATCTCGCGGCGGGTGCGTGGCTGGTCACCCTCGAGGCCCGCGAGGGCGGGACTTCGGGGATCTGCCGTGCGGACGGCCAGCTCCGCGTCGGCCTGGTGGAGGAGATCGTGAACGAGCTCTCCGTCGACCGCCTGATGTTCGAAGCCCCCACGACCGCGCTCCAGGCGCACATGGTGCGCCGCGCCGGCCCCGACGTGAATCTCGGCAACATCCCGGCCACCGGCGTGTTGGCCCTCGAGACGCTGCGGCTCGGGCTCCGAGCCGACACGCTCACCGAATTCGAAGGCGGGGTTCGGTGAGGAACCATCTGTTCCATCTCGCGATCGGGGTGTCGGACCTGGAAGGCGCCCGGCGGTTCTATGTGACACAGCTCGGGTGCAAGCTCGCACGAACCTACCCGGACCGGATCACGCTCGACTTCTTCGGCGACCAGGTGGTCTGCCACCTCTCCGAGCGACAGCAGCGTACCGAGCCGCTCTCGCTCTACCCGCGACACTTCGGAGTGACCTTTCTCGAGACCAAGGACTTCGACCTCTTCTACGAGCTCGTCCAGTTGCGCAAGGTTCCGTTCTTCCGGGACGTGTCCACCCGTTTCGAAGGGACGGCGGAGGTGCACCGGACGTTCGTGCTGCGCGACCCCTTCGACAACCTGCTCGAGTTCAAGCACTACCGCGATCCGAGGATGGCGTACTGAGGTGACCCTTTCGGTCCGGCCCGCTGAGAGCGGTGCCCGGGTTGGCGCGTCCGTCGCGGAGCTCGTCTGGTTCCGGGCGGCAACCTCGGCGAAGCACGTGTACCTCCAGTCCGCGGACGGGGGGCGGTCCGTCACCTACGGCGAGCTCTGCGGGGAGGTGGCGCGCTGGCCGGGCCTGCTCGCTGATCTCGGCGCCGGCCCGGGCGACACCGTCGGCCTCGCCCTCTCGGACCCGGTGGAGCTCGCCGTCGCTTTCGTCGCCGCCGTCGCCACCGGTCGGACCGTGGCGCCCCTCGATCCGGCGGCGACGGACGGCGAGCTCGCCGCGGCCTGCGCGCGGACGGCGCCGCGCGTAGTGGTCTCGGACCGCCGCGCCCCCGAAGACGGTCGAGTCAGGTGGGTCGTGATGAACCCAGAAGAGCGCCCAGTCACAGAGCCACGCTCGGCGGCGGGCCCGACTCCGTGGAGCGGCGACGGCGGCGTCGTGCTGTCCACCTCGGGGACGACCGGGGCGCCGAAGGTCATCGGCCTCGACGAGGCGCAGCTCCTCAGCACGGCGGGCTCGGTCGCCGCGCACTTCGAGCTCTCTTCGGCGGACCGGGGTTTCAACGCGCTCCCGCTCTTCCACATCAACGCCGAGGTGGTCGCGGTGCTCGCCACGCTCGTCTCCGGCGGCACCATCGTGCTCGACGACCGGTTCCATCGCCGTGGCTTCTGGGACGCCATGGCCCGCCATCGGATCACCTGGATAAACGGGGTGCCGGCGATCCTGGCGAGGCTCGCCTGCCTCGAGAAGAACGAGCGCGTCCCCGGCGGGATCCGCTTCGCCCGGTCGGCCTCCGCACCGCTGCCGGTGCCGGTCCTCGAACGGTTCGAGCGGGCGACCGGGATCCCGGTGGTCGAGACGTACGGGATGACGGAGGCGGCCAGCCAGATCACGGCCAACCCGCTCGGAAGGCGGCTGCCCGGCTCGGTCGGGTTGCCGGTCGGCACCGACGTCCGTGTCGTCTCCGGCCCCGGTGCCGCCGCGGTCCCCGGCGAGGTCGGACGCGTCGAGATCCGTGGGCCCAGCGTGATCCGCGCCTACCTGTCGCCCGGATACGAGGACCGGGTCGACGCAGACGGATGGCTCGAGACCGGAGACGTCGGCTACGTGGACGACGCCGGGTACCTCTTTCTCGTCGGGAGGGCCGACGACGTGATCAACCGCGGCGGCGAGAAGATCTACCCCAGGGAGGTCGAGGACGCGCTCTGCAGCGAGCCAGGGGTGAGATCCGTCGCCGTCGTGGGTCGCGACGACGAGGTCCTCGGCAACGTGCCCGTCGCGTACCTCGTCGTCGATGGCGTGAGCAACGAGGAGGACGGGCCGCTCGCCGAGCGCGTCGTGCAGCGCGTCCACGAGCGGTGCAAGAGGCTGCTCTCCCGCTCGAAGCGCCCTGTCGCCTACCACGTCGTCGCCCGGATCCCCCAGGGGGCGACGGGCAAGGTGCGACGGAGCGCGCTGGCAGAGGCGAACGTCATCTTCTCGATGTCCGTGAGGTGACCGAGCGCGTTGCCAAGCCGCGCATCGACCACGTCGACGCGATGCGGCCGGTGAAGCAGGCGGGCGTGGTGTCGACGCACTCGCTCCTCTACTTCGCCTCGGGGGCGGGAATGGCGGTGGGTGGCTGCCTCATGCTGCTTCACGTCACGCGCGAGGCATTCCTGTTCATCTCGGCGTGCATGCTCACGTACGGCTACTCGGACCTCCACCGCGTCGGCTACCGGTACTTCTACCGCCGTCGCTTCGTCGCGGTCGCCGTCCCGTACATGTGCTGGACCGTCATCTACTTCCTGGTGACGTTCCCCGGCTCCGGCCTCGGGGCGTGGAGTGGGCTCCAGCACTTCGGCTACCTGCTCGGGACCGGCTACTACCAGCTGTACTACCTGGTCGTGATCATGCAGTTCTACGTCGTGTTCCCTGCGCTCTTCTGGCTCGTGCGCCGCTTCGCGGGCCGCCCATGGGCGCTCATCGTCGTCGCGCTCGGAGTGCAGGTCCTCATGACGAGCCTCATGCACTGGAACGTGCTCCCGTCCCACATGCGCGGCTTCTTCGCCACGCGGGAGGTGACGTCGTACCTCTTCTACCTCGTCGCAGGAATGGTGGTCGCGCTCCACCTCGACGACGTTCATCGCTGGCTGGTCCGCAACGGATGGTGGATCTTCGGCGCGACGGTGGTCGCCGCCGCCGTCGCCGAGGTGTGGTACGTCTCGGCTCACGACCATCTCGTCTCGTGGCTGGGCAATGCGACAGATCCGCTCCAACCCGTCGTGATCCCCTTCAACATCGGAGCGATCGCGTGCGTCTACCTCTTCGGCGTGTGGCTCGTGGAGAAGCGGCGACCGCGCTGGATCCGGGCAGTGACGATGTCGGGCTCCGACAACTCCTACACGATCTACCTCGCGCAGATGCTGTTCATCTACGGGCTGCGCGACCTGGGCTGGCACTCGCTCGACGGTGTCCTGCCCTGGCCGGTCGTCTCCGCGACGGCGGTGGCGATCGTGGTGCTCGCGTGCGTGCTGCTCTCGAGCCTCCTCGCCCGCACGCCGCTCGCGGTCGCGCTCACCGGCCGGAGGCGCGAGCGCTGGTCCACGTGGCTTCCCCGCGACTGGCGCCGGCGAGAAGAGGGCGGGACCGGAGAGCCGGCGCCGATCGAGGTCGACGACCAGGTGCTCACCCGCTCGTGGACGGACGTGGCCCGGGCGCAGGCCGGCAGCGGCTGATCGGCAGCGGCTGATCAGCGGCGGCCTACTGGACGTCTACCCGGCGGCCGTGGCCGCGGCCGTGGCCGCGGCCGCGATGGCTTCGGCGACTGCGTCCGCGATGGCGCGGTAGCCGGCGGCCGTCGGGTGGATGTTGTGGTCGGTGCACATCCAGGTGCTCGTGCACGCCGCTTCGACTGCGCGAGGCGAAGAAGCCGGCCCTGTCGACGAGGGCACGCGGGCGACGACCGCGCCGGCCGCGTCGTAGGCGGAGGCGAGGACGGCGTTCATCCGATCGAACACCTCGACCGTCCTCCTGGCGAATTCCGCCTTCCCGAAGAGCGCGTCGGCGACGTAGGGGTCGGCGTGCTGGAGCCCGACGACGAGCAGGCCTTGGCTCGCAGCACGAAGGTCGGCTACCACCACGGGGACAGCCGAGGCGATGTGACGGAGAGCAGCGTCGACGCAGCTCTGGTCGACGACCTCGCCGGCGAGGCAGGGCGCGACGTCGTTGAAGCCGAGGTCGACGGTGACGAAGGCGACCGCACCGGGATGGGCACTCACGAAGCTCGTGGCTGTGGCGATCTGCGACCCGTTCGGGTACTGGCAGGCTCCTGTGCCGTCGAGCGCGCCTTGGGCCGTGATGCCGGGGCAGCCGAAGTCCGCGAGGCGGAGGCCTGGCCAGCGGCGCTGCTCCATCCTCCTCAGGACGTCGGCATAGCCCTGGTCGGTCCGCACGGCACGGCCTTCCCAGGGAACGGGCTGGAGCCCGACGGACTCGGATGCGCCGAGCGCGACGTAGTAGGGACCCGTGGGGCTGGTCGAGCGGTGCTTGCCGACCGCGGCGGCCGCGGGCGCCAGGAGGGCCAGGACGGCCAGGACGGCCAGGACCGCGACTGCCGTCCCCACGGCAGCGGCCCCGGCGAGGCGGTGGCGGCCGGTGCGGCTCCGTCGAGCGGGTCCCGCTCCTCGCCGTCCCACGGCGCCGTCCCCTCGAGCGGGTCCCGCTCCTCGCCGTCCCACGGGGCGGACCGTAGCGGACCGTCCTCTCGGCGCGGTCGCGCCCGCACGTGGCCCGAACGCGGAGCCCGCCGTAGCCTGGTCCTGTGCCAGGGGTTGACGAGACCGTTCGCCGGACCGACTCGGGGATCGAGGTCAAGACCGTGTACGGGCCCGGCGACCTGCGAGGCTGGGACCCGGCAGGTCAGCTCGGCGAGCCGGGCCGCTACCCCTACACGCGCGGGGTGCACGCAGAGATGTACCGGCGCAGGTTGTGGACCATGCGCCAGTACGCAGGCTTCGGCACCGCCGAGGCGACCAACGCGCGGTTCAAGTTCCTCCTGCAGCACGGCCAGACGGGCCTGTCGTGCGCGTTCGACCTGCCGACGCAGATGGGATACGACTCCGACCACCCCCGCGCCGAGGGGGAGGTGGGGAAGGTCGGCGTCGCGATCGACTCCCTCGCGGACATGCGCCTGCTGCTCGAGGGGATCCCGCTCGACTCGGTCACCACGTCGATGACCATCAACGCGACGGCGGCCATCCTGCTCCTCCTCTACCAGCTGGTCGCCGAGGAGCAGGGGGTGCGCGGGGACGAGCTCGGTGGGACCGTCCAGAACGACATCCTGAAGGAGTACGTCGCCAGGGGCACCTACATCTATCCGCCCCGGCCGTCGATGCGCCTGGTCGTCGACACGTTCGCCTACTGCCACGAGCACCTGCCGAACTGGAACACCATCTCGATCTCCGGGTACCACATCCGCGAGGCGGGCGCGACCGCCGTCCAGGAGGTGGCGTTCACCCTGGCCGACGGGATCGCGTACGTGGACGCCGCGCTCGCGGCCGGCCTCGCAGTCGACGAGTTCGCCCCGAGGCTGTCGTTCTTCTTCAACGCGCACAACAACCTCTTCGAGGAGGTCGCGAAGTTCCGTGCGGCCCGGCGGATGTGGGCGCGGATCATGACGGAGCGCTTCGGCGCCATGGACGACCGGTCCAAGGTGCTCCGGTTCCACGCGCAGACCGGCGGCTCGACGCTCACGGCGCAGCAGCCGGAGAACAACATCGTCCGGGTGACCGTCCAGGCGCTCGCAGCCGCCCTGGGAGGGACCCAGAGCCTGCACACGAACGGGTTCGACGAGGCGCTCGGGCTCCCGACGGAGCGTGCCGCGAAGCTCGCGCTGCGCACCCAGCAGATCGTCGGCTGCGAGTCGGGCGTCACCGACACCGTCGACCCCCTCGGCGGCTCCTACTACGTCGAGACCCTCACGGACGAGGTGGAGCGCGCCGCCCTCGGGTACTTGGAGCGCATCGACGAGCTGGGGGGCGCGGTGGCAGCGATCGAGGCCCGGTACCTGCAGGAGGAGATCGAGGCCGCGGCGTACGCCTACGCGAAGGCGGTCGACGACGGGGGAAAGGTCGTCGTCGGGGTCAACCGGTTCGTCGACGAGGAGGTCGAGCCTGCAGACGTCTTCCCCATCGATCCCGAGCTGCAGCGCGCGCAGGTGGAGCGGGTCGAACGTGTCCGCGCCGAGCGAGACACGAACGCCGTCAGGGCAGCCTTGGAGGACGTGCGGTCGGCTGCGCGCGGCACGGGGAACCTGCTCGTCCCGATGAAAGAGGCGCTCCGGCGGATGGCCACCCTCGGGGAGGTGTCCGACGCGCTGCGCGAGGTGTGGGGCGTCTACCGGCCTGGAGGCTGACCGGACCGGCCGGCGAGCAGGTGGTCGCGCAGGTCCTGGTGCGCCGCGGCGTCGATCGCAGTCCACGCCATCGCCAGCGCGCCATCCCGCACTGCGGAGTCCGCAGCCGGCGTCACGCACGCCGCCGCGAACGCGTGCTGGTGGTTGACCGCGCCGCCCGACTCGATCCCGATCAGCGGGTGGATCGAGGGCAGCGCGAGAGACACGTTGGCCATGTCGGTCGAGAGCGTCGGGAGCGGCTCGCCGTCGTCGTCGAGCGTGAAACGGCGCCCGAGCGCCTCTGCGTTCGCGCGGTACGCGGCGAGGAGCGGCGCGTCGGTCTCCATGTGCGAGTAGGCGGGAGAGAGCTCCTCGAAGGACACGGCTGCACCCGTGGCACGGGCTCCGGCGTCGAAGCAGCCGCGTACACGCGCTTCGAGCCGCTCGAGGTCGGCGATCGTCGTCGTTCGGCACATGAAGCGGCCGCGCACGTGCTCGGGGATGACGTTCGCGGCGACGCCGCCCTCCAGGACGACGCCGTGCACCTGGTCGCCTGGGCGGAGCTGCTGGCGGAGGAGGCCGATCGCCACCTGCGAGACCGTCATCGCGTCGAGCGCGTTCACGCCTTCCCAGGGCGCTGCCGACGCGTGGGCTTCGCGCCCTGAGAACGTCGCGTCGAAGTGCGAGACCGCGAGGCACCGCCCGGCGAGGCGCTCCTCGGGCCAGGGGTGGACCATCATCGCGGCGTGGACGCCCTCGAACGCGCCGCGTGCGAGCATGAGGATCTTGCCGCCACCACCCTCCTCGGCGGGCGTCCCGAGCACGAGGACGGTGAGCCCGACGGTGTCGGCGACCTCTGCGAGCGCGAGCCCGGCACCCACCGCCGCGGCGGCGATGACGTTGTGCCCGCACGCGTGCCCGACGTCGGGCAACGCGTCGTACTCCGCGCAGATTGCCACCACGAGCGGCCCGGACCCGGCGCGCGCGGAGAAGGCAGTGGGCAGCCCGTACGCGCCGGCCGTGACGTCGAAGCCCTCCAGCATCTGCGCGACCGCCGCCGCGGACCGGTGCTCCTCGAACGCCGTCTCCGGATGGGCGTGGAGGTCGTGGCTGAGGGCGACGAGGTCACCGATGCGCCGGTCGACGACCGACGCCGCGTGCTGCTTGGCGTCCACGGCGGCATCCATGGCGGCGTCCACGACGGCGCTACGCCGGTGCGCCCATCATTCGATGACCGCGACAA
>JAJYGM010000037.1:0-563 GCA_021785095.1 Actinomycetes bacterium | reverse complement strand
TGCATTCTATGTCGCCCTCCTCGACATCCTTGCGACGCTGGACCCCTCATTCTATGACCGCTACCTTGTCGCCGGCGCCCACCGACTCCCCGGCTGCGACCCGGACCTCCTTCACCAGGCCATCCCGCTCGGCGCTGATGGCGTTCTCCATCTTCATGGCCTCCAGGATGCAGACCGCCTGGCCGGCCTGGACCTTGTCCCCGGGGGCGACGAGCAGCTTCACGATGGTGCCCTGCATGGGGACAGTGACCGTGCCGGACCCGGCTCGCGCCGACGACGGGCGCGCGGCCACGGGACGCGGCCGCACCGGCTGGCGGGCACGCGCAGCGTTCGGGGGGTCTGACGGGCCCTCAGCGCCCGAGGCGGGGGGGCTGGCCGGGACCCACAGCTTCAACCGGTACCGCCGGCCGTCCACCTCGGCGGTGACCTCACGGCCGACGAGCTGTCCGGCCGTCTCCGGCGGTGGCGCCGCTGCGGCGGGTTCCTGCGTCGCCAGGGCGGAGAGGTCGAGACGCTCCTCGACCCAGTTCGTGGAGTGGCGAGCTCCGACGAAGTCCGGGTGC
>JAJYGM010000499.1 GCA_021785095.1 Actinomycetes bacterium | reverse complement strand
CAGCGCGGTGGTGCCGAACGGGTTGTCCTCCCCCCCCCCCCCCCCCCCCCCCCCCCCCCCCCCCCCCCCCCCCCCCCCCCCCCCCCCCCCCCCCCCCCTGAGTACGCCGGGTTGCCCATCAAGGTCTCCTGGCTCAATCGCATCCCCTGGGCGCGACGTCGACACCGCATGCTGCTGCCGTTTCTCGCGCCGACCTACTCAGCCTTACATATCGAGGCGGACGTCGTGCTGTGCAGTTCAAGCGGGTGGGCGCACGGGGTGCGCACCGGCGGCCGGAAGATCGTCTACTGCTACGCACCAGCTCGCTGGCTCTACCAGACCGAGCGCTATCTGGGTGGCCACGGTTCGGTTTCGAGCCTGGTGGCCCGTGGTGCCCTCGGAGTCTTGTCTCCAGCTCTGCGCTCATGGGATCGAGCAGCCGCGGCCAGCGCTGACCGCTACCTCGCAGTCTCGACCGTCACCGCTCAGGCCGTGACCGCCGTGTACGGAGTCGAGGCAGAGGTGCTCATGCCCCCCATCGACCTCGACCCGTCCCTGCCGACGACAGAGGTGACGGGAGTCGCGCCCGGCTTCTGGCTATGCGTCTCGCGCCTTCTGCCGTACAAGAACGTCGATGCAGTGCTGGACGGTGTCCAGCGACAGGGCGGCAGGGTGGTGATCGTCGGATCCGGTCCGGAGCGTGCACGCCTTCAGGAACGCGCCGGCAGGTTCGCGACCTTCCTCGGCGCCGTGGATGACGAGCAGCTGAGGTGGTGCTATGCGAACTGCAGAGGCCTCATCGCGGCGGCCCACGAGGACTTCGGGCTCACTCCCCTCGAGGCGGCGCTCTTCGGTAAGCCGACTGCAGCCCTACGTGCTGGCGGATACTTGGACACCGTCGTGGACTCCAGCACCGGCTGCATGTTCGATGCGGCCACCGGCGACCAGATCGCGGCAGCTCTTCATCGTCTGGAGCGCGCCAGCTTCGACAGCGGCGCCCTCGTGAGGCACGCTCAACGTTTCTCGACCGAGAGGTTCCTCACCCGGCTGCGGGAGATCGTCGCGGAGGAGTCCTCTGCGCCAGTCGCAGCGCGGCGCTTAGCCTGACCTGGGAGCCGCTCGCGTGAGGCCGCGATTCATGCTTCCGTCGTCGAGGACGACCGCTCGGTCCGGTCATCGTGGAGGGCATTCCATACCAGCGCACCGAGCCTCTGAAGCTGCCGCCGGAAGCGAGGAATCGCGAGCATCATGAGCGCCGGAGCGACGAGAAGGAAGCGGAGTGGTCCGGGCACGAGTGGGATGAGAGCGATGCTGACAGGGCTCACGACGAACGGCAGAACTTGGGCGACTGAAACTCCTAAGTTACTCCGGTACAGTACGGCACCCAGATAGATAAATGCACCCGAGCCACATAGGATGGCTATTCCGTAGCCACTGAGGCCTAGAGTTGGCACGAGGATGGCCGCGACTGAGATCGTGGCAACTTGGCGAAATATTCCGCCAAGAAGTGGAGGCGTGTTGCGACCCTTTGCGTACATGGTCGTCGCCATGAAGCTGCCCACACTCTGCAAGATCGCGGCCACCGCAAAGAACGCGATGAGGAGCACGGCCGGCGTCCACTTTTGCCCGAACAGGGTCGGTACAATGAGCGGCGATAACGCCGCCAGAAGGCAGACGGGCACTCCCACCGCTAGGGCTTGCAAGGTGATCCCGTCTTGCAGGGCTCGCCTCATGCGATGGTTCTCGTCGACTCGAGCCATGGACACGACCCCGAGTCTCCACGACCCTCGTCGTGCGAAAGCCGCTGTCTGGACAAGGCGGTTGGCAAACGCGACATAACCGATCCCCGTGACGCCGAGTGCTGGTCCGACGATGATCGGATTGGACAGCTGCCCGACGGCGTCCAACCACTGTGCGGGTGCGTAGGTGCTGCTGTGCCGGAGCATCTCCTTTGAGAGTTTGGTGTTCCAGCGGGGCCTGAACCGCAACCCGGACCAAATAAGGCTAGCGACGAAGAGCCACACCTGCCAGGCGATGAAGCCGAAGACGAGAGCCCACTGACGAGATCCAGCAAACGCCAAGATGATCGCGGTCACGTAGAAGACGACGTCACCGGCAACTTCGATGAGGCCCATCTTCCGGTAGTCGAACCGCCTCTCGATCGCTGCCTGCGCAGGTGCCCAGAGGACGTTGGCCGGGACACTCAGCACGAGGACCCGAAAGGTCACGATTGTCTCTGGCGATCTTACGAGAGAAGCTACCGGGATGGAGAGGATGAGACCGATGGCGCAGAGTCCGACGCTCGTCAGAAGGAGATAGCCGTGCGCAGCACCATATGCCTCGTGTGTTGGTTCCTCCTTCATTCGGATCAGGAAGATCTCGGTGCCTCCCTGTGCCAATGTCGAGATGAGGACAACGAATGCCGCGGCCGCCGCATATATCCCGTAGTTTGCAGGTCCGATGATCCGAACTACTATCGTCACTCCAATGAGTCGAATGCCCATTCCGACTGCCTCGCGGAGCGCGAGGTTGGATGCCCCTCGTACAGTGAGGGAACGAAGAGAAGCTCCGCTGGCGGTCGTCGCTTTTTGAGCCTTTGATACTCCGCCCGTCGTCTGGGTATCAGTTGGCTTCGCCACGAGGACCTCGGATCACTCACCTGGGCTGGCGCCTGATGGCAATCTATTCGATGACCGGGAGGGGACTTCGCCCGCCGACGACGGTGACGACCGACGGGGCGCTCGGGATGAGGTCGGTGATCTCCGAGACGGCCGAGCGCGAGATCTCCAAGCATCCCAGGATGGTTTAGACCACGTAGGCGGGCCGCCCCGATGATTCCGGACTCATCGTGGCCCGGAAACCGTACTCGCCGGCTTCACCGGGTGGACTCGGCCTAATCGCGCCAGTTCGCGGCAGGCGGCTCGGACGATGTCTGCTCCGGTTGCTGCTCGTCACTCAACGCCTGGGCCATTGAGAGGTACGCGTCAAGATACTCAGGCAGTCGGCCTCGTCGGGGACGCCTGCGCCGACGACGCAGCTTCCACCAGCTGACTCGTGATATCTCCTGGGGTTCGTCGTCTTCCGCTGCCATACCTGAGCGTGCACGCTACCAGTGCCCGCGCACCCCCTGGTGGATGATATCGCCGAAGTGGCTGTTGCATCACTGGAGTTGTTCCCTCGCTCGGTGAGTTCCATTGGTCGGTGCACGGGTCCAGCCATGACGACCGACGCTGTCGCGGATGCCGAGCGATGGAGATCGAAGCGCGCTAGAGGTACGCCACCTTCGCTGCCCGAGCGAGAGGAGATCGCTCAAGAAGGTGACGAGTTGGCCGCTCATCTGGAGTTCGGGGACGTAGGCGCCCAGGTAGAGCCGGACCACGCCGGCGAAGGCCTTCACGTCGTGGTGGAATCGGTTGCCAGGGCCCGTCTCGAGACGGTGCCGACGCCGGCACGAGCCGTGTCGAGGTGGGCGGCCGACCGCCGCCGTGGTGCCCTGCGTGGACGAGAAGTCCCAGATCCAGCCGCTCAACCTGGCCATGCCACGCGTCGACAAGTGAGTGGCGTCCTGCGCCTTGTCTTGCAGGGTAGTAGCCGAAGAACAGGCAGTCCTTCGCCCCGGGCGCGTAAGGAGTGCTCTGCCGCCGTGCGGCGGTGGTAGCTCACCCCGGTGCGAGAGGCTCGGGTACTCGTGGGCCTGGGCTCTCGCGAGACGCGTCCCGAGGCGGGCACGTGGCCCTCGGCGTGGTGGTGGTACACCCTCGTGGTCTACTCACCACGGCGCAGAGCGGCACCGTTCACTTCGGTGAAGTCGAGGGCGGACTTCGGTGAAGTCCATAGCGAGCCTGGGAGGAGAATCGAACTCCTGACCTACGCATTACGAGTGCGTTGCTCTGCCGACTGAGCTACCCAGGCGAGATGGACCCCCGGTCCTGACCGAGAGCGAGGGATCGGACACGCCTCTGCGCCTCGTGCCGCGGCCCGTCCCGGCAGGAAAGACTAGTCACTCCTGCACCCGACACAGAGCGGCGTGGCAGGGCGCCACGGCCTGCCGCTTCGACAGGACGGTGCTCCCCGTCGGCGCCACGGCCATGCGGATCCCGCCGACGACAGCGTGTCGGATGGTGCCGGCGCCATGACGTCCTGCTCGATAGCGTCGTCTCGTGGACGCTTCCCTCGCGGGCCGGGTCAATGCGCTCGCCCAGACCTGGTCCTCCCTCGCCGAACTGGTCGGTCAGCTGTCCGAGGACGAGTGGCACCTCCCCACCGGCTGTCCCGGCTGGGATGTCGCCGATCAGGTCTCCCACGTCATCGCCATCGAGCTGTGGTCGCTCGGTGACCCGGCGCCAGACCACGTGCTGCCCCTCGATCTCTCCCATGTGAACGGGGAGCTCGGACAGGTGACGGAGCGGCCCGTCGACTTCCGGCGGGGGCGGCCGCCGGCACAGTTGCGAGAGGAGCTCCTCGAAGTCACCGGTCGACGTCTCGCCGACCTCCACGCCCGGGACATCCCACCCGAGCAACCGGTACCGGCCCCCTTCGGCGGGGAGCTCCCCTACAAGGCGTTCCTCACCATCAGGGTCTTCGACTGCTACGCCCATGAGCAGGACGTCCGCCGCGCCACGGGCCGCACCGGCAATCTCGCAGGCCCGGCCGCCACCATCGCCCGGCGCCAGATCGTGACGGCCTTGACACGTCTCTCGGCCGGGACGCCAGTGCTCGCCGAGAGGGGCGTACGCCTCGAGCTCGACGGCGAGGCCTACGAGCTCGCTCTGCCGGCGCACGGCGACCCGGGGCTCGTCGTGCGCACCTCCTTCTCGAACGCCCTCGCCCTCGGCTGCGGGCGGAGCGACGGAGAGCTGGCGGCGGTCGAGGTGATCGGCGATCGAGCGCTCTTCGAGGCGTTCGCCGCCCGGCTCTCCTTCACGCCCTAGCCAGCGAGGCGGCCCTCAGCCGGCGAAGGCGGCCTCGAAGTCCTCGAGGAGATCCTCGGCGTTCTCGATGCCGGCGCTCACCCGGACGAGGCCGTCGGAGAGTCCGCTCGCCCGCCGGACCTCTGGTGGGACCTGGCGGTGGGTCGTCGAGGCGGGATGGCAGACAAGGCTGTGGGTGCCGCCGAGCGACGCCCCGATCCAGGCGAGCTCGAGGGCGTCGCACCACCGCGCTGCCGCCTCGGCCCCGTCGCGCAGCTCGAAGGAGAGCATGCTGCCGAACCGGCCGGCCCGGAGCAGCGAGGCGGCGCGCTCGTGGTGCGGGTGGGACGAGCGGCCGGGATAGTGCACCGCCGAGACCTCCGGCCGGGCCTCGAGCATGGCGGCCAGGCGGGCGGCGTTCTCGCACATCCGCTCCATGCGGAGCTCGAGGGTCTCCACGCCGCGCAGGCAGAGCCAGGCGTCGAAGGGGGGCGTCGCTCCACCCGTGTCGAGGCTGAGGGCGCGCAGGGCCACTCGGCGCTCCTCGCTGCAGCAGACGACCCCGGCGACGACGTCGGAGTGGCCGGCGATCATCTTCGTCACCGAGTGCAGGACGAAGTCGATGCCGTAGCGCGCCGGGTTGCAGAGGTACGGGGAGGCGAAGGTGTTGTCGACGACGGAGGGAACGCCCGCCTGGCGGCACGCCTCGGCGAGCCGGGGGAGGTCGGCGACGGTGCACAGCGGGTTGGCGATCGTCTCTGCGTAGAAGAAGGCTGCCCCGGGAAGGGCCGCCCGGACGGCGTCGAGGTCGTGGGGGTCGACCTCCTCGACGCTGATCCCGTAACGCGGCAGCACGCCTCGGAACAGCGAGTAGGTGCCGCCGTAGAGCTCCCGGCTCGCCACCACCCGGTCTCCCGCCCGTGCGAGCAGGACCGAGACGGCGTGGGCGGCCGACATCCCCGAGGAGAAGGCGTAGGCGGCCTCGGTCCTCTCGAGCGAGGCGAGCACCGCCTCGAAGGAGTCGACCGTCGGGTTGCCGTATCCCCGGCCGTAGGCATAGCCCGGTACCGTGCCGGCGAGCACGTCGGCGAACTCCTCGCCGGAGTCGAACCGCCAGGTGGAGGTCTGGTAGATCGGCACGCTGGAGGGCGTCTGGCGGACCGGCGCTCCCGGCTGGCCGGCGTGGACCGCCCGCGTGGAGAAGCCCGGCGGTCGCTCCGCCGGGACCGGCCCGGTCACTTCCTGAGCACCAGCTCGCGCAGCTGGCGCTTCAGCACCTTGCCGGCCGGGTTCCGGGGCAGCGGTTCCTCCAGGTACCAGACGTGGCTCGGGATCTTGAAGCCGGCGATCCGGGCCGCCAGGTGCTGCCTCAGCTCCTCCTCGCCGAGGCTGGCGCCGGGCTTCAGCACGAGGACGGCACCGACCTCCTCGCCGAGGACGTCGTGGGGGACGCCGATGACCGCCGCGTCGGAGACGGAGGGGTGCTCGAAGATGGCCGACTCGACCTCGACGGAGTAGACGTTCTCGCCGCCGCGGATCACCATGTCCTTCGCCCGGTCGACGATGTAGACGAACCCCTCCTCGTCGACGCGGGCGATGTCGCCTGAGCGGAGCCAGCCCTCGGTGAAGGACTCGGCGGTCGCCTCGGGCTTGTTCCAGTAGCCCTTCACGACGTTCGGGCCTTTGATGAGGAGCTCGCCCGTCTCGCCCACCGGGACGTCGGTTCCGTCCGACCCGACGATGCGGATCTCGACGACCGGCACGGGCGGCCCCACCGAGTCGGGCTTTTCGAAGTAGTCCTCGCCCGAGTTCATGGTGGTCACCGACGACGTCTCGGTGAGGCCGTAGCCGTTCGAGGCACTCCCGCCGGGGAAGTGCTCCCTGATGTCCCGGAGCAGCTCGGGAGGCGCCGGGGCCCCTCCGTAGGCGACCGATCGGACGCTCGAAGTGTCGCGGCTCTCGAACTCGGGAGACTGGATGACCTGCCAGGCCATCGTCGGCACCCCTCCAAAGATCGTGATCTGCTCCCGCTCGATGAGCTCGAGGGCTCGCTCGGGGTTCCAGCGCCGCATCATCACGAGCTTGCCGCCGGCCGCCGTGTTGGCCACGAGGATCGAATGGCAGCCGGTGGCGTGGAACAGCGGGACCGAGAGCAGGTAGGAGTTCTGGACGCCGCCGTTCGAGAGAGGCTCCCGGTGCTCCTCGCTCGAGGTGAGCTGGACCCTCGCGCTGATGAAGCCGAGGCTCATCAAGTTGGTGCAGATGTTCCGCTGCGTGCCGAGCGCGCCCTTCGGCCTGCCGGTCGTCCCCGAGGTGTAGAAGATCGTCGCCAGGTCGTCCGGAGCGACGGAGAGCTCGGGGAGCTCGGTCTCGGCTACCGGCCGGCGGTGCTCGTCCAGAACCTCCTCCATCGACCACACGCCGGCCGCAGGAAGGGCCGCGCTCGCCGCCCCCTGCCGGCCCCGGCCGGCCGGGTCGTCGCCCCGGGCGAGAACGACGTCCTCGAGACCCGCTTGGCGTAGCCCGGCGAGGTGGTCGCCAAGGCGGCCGAGGCGCTCCCCGTCGAGGACGACGAGCTTGGATCCGGAGTCTTCGATGCCGTAGGCGAGCTCGGGACCGGTCCACCAGGCGTTGAGCGGGACGACGACCGCCCCGACGGCCGCCGCCGCCCAGAAGGCAACAACCCACTCGGGGAGGTTGCGCATGGCGATGGCCACGCGATCTCCGA
The DNA here is from genome assembly GCA_021785095.1 of Actinomycetes bacterium. The sequence goes on along the minus strand of JAJYGM010000499.1, from coordinate 3,766 downwards.
GCCGCACCCCGAAGCGGTCGTGCAGCGCGGTGGCGAAAGCGGCCACCTCGGCGAAGTGCTCCTCGAAGCTCAGGCGCTCGTCCTCGTAGACGAGGAACGTCTGCTGGCCGTAGCCACGGGAGAGCTCGAGGATGGACCTGAGTGACGGCGGGCAGTTCGCCCAGACCCTGGTCACGATGCCGTCGATCACCTCCTCGCCGACCTCGAAGGGCTGCCCGGGAGCGCTGAGCAGCGCAGTGGCCTCCGACAAGCTGAGTGGCACGGGCGAAGGTTACCGTCGCGTGGCGCCGGCCTCAGAGAGGCTTGCCCGCCGCCAGCTCGGCGACCAGGTGGGTCAGCTCCGCCTTCTTCACGCCGCCGAGGAAGATGGCGACGACCTGGCCCTTGGCGTTCAGAAAGGCGGTCGTCGGCAGGTTGGTGGTCCCGTACGCCTCGGCGAGGGGCGCCTTGCCGACGCCGACGGGATAGGTCGCACCTGCGGCTCTCAGCAGCTTCAGCGCGGTCGCCGGGGCGTCGTCGTCGGTGTCGATGCCGACGAAGGGCACTTTGCCGGCACGGGCCACCGCAGCGATCGTCCCGAGCTCCTGCCGGCAGATCGGGCACCAGGATGCGAAGAAGTTCACGACCGTGGGATGGCCGACCGCGCCTCCGACCCTGACGGGGGCGCCGCCCCCGAGTCGCGTGAGGGCGACGGGTGCAGGAGTGTGCCGCCTGCCGGGCGGATAGACGATGAGGGTGAGCGCCGACCTCATGCCGAGCGAGGAGGTGCTGCGGCTCGCCGCCCTCACGGCGAACACGACGAAGCCGACGGCGAGGACGAGCGCGAGGACGAGTGAGATCACGAAGGCCCTCGGGCTTCGCGTCCCCCGCCCGGCCTGCTCTCTGTCGGTCGCTGCCGCGGTCACCAGGAGATCGTAACCAGCGACCTCAGGACCCGGACCGTCGGGACCGACGGTCCGATCACGCCGATCCAACCGCGTCTGCCGGCGACGACCCTGGGTCAGACGGTTGACGAGCACCCTTCGAGAGCTCCCCGGTCCACGGGCGACGGCCTCAGAGACCCCGACCCGCCGGAGATGCCTACCCGAGGGCATCGGGCGGAGCGGAGGTCGCGCGCGCAGACGCGCGCAATGGGACGGATGGGCGGAGGGAGTGGGATTCGAACCCACGGGGCTCATCACCCGACGGTTTTCAAGACCGTTGCATTCGTCCGCTCTGCCATCCCTCCACAGCGCGCCGGCGCGAGAGCCTATGCCCCCCGGGAGCGCAACCGGTTGAGCCGCGGCAGAATGACGCCGTGGCCCAGCCCGGAGAGCCGACCCTCTCGCTCGACCTCGGCCTGGTGCTCAACCAGCTGGCCGACGGCGTCCTCGTCGTCGACCGCGACCTGCACATCCTCTTCGCCAACGACGCGGCCGCCGCGCTCTCCCGGTACCCGGTGAGCGAGCTGCTCGAGCGGGGGCTGGCGGATCTTGTGGCTCGCCGGGAGCACGGCCGCCTCGAGGAGCTCGGACCGCTCTTCCATCTCGAGGGGGCTCCGCTCGCCGGAGGCGGCCCTGTCCGGACCGTGGCGGTACGAAGCGACGGCTCGGAGTTCGAGGTCGACGTCACCCTCGGTATCGCTCCGCTCGGTCCGGAGCAGGGTCCACTGCTCATCGTCTCCATCCGAGACGTCACCGACGCCATCGCGATCGAGAAGGAGGCGACTGCCGCCGCCTACCTGAGGGCCATGCTCGGCGTCATGGCAGAGCTCGAGGGGGCGACGGGTGAACAGAATGCCGTCGGAAGGGTGCTGCCAGCGCTCTGCGAGAACCTGGACTGGGAGGGTGCCGCCTTGTGGCTGGCGGGCGAGGGCAGGCTCTCCTGCATCGACTCGTGGGTCTCCCCCGACTCCCCCGACTCCGCCGGCGACCCGGGCGGCGGGACGGAGGCGGTGGTGGAGTTGGGATCCCTGCAGCTCTCCTTCGGTGAAGGGCTCGCCGGCACCTGCGCGCTCGAGCGGCGCACGATCTCCTACACCAAGGCGGAGGTCCCGCCCGACTGGCCCGCCGGCCTGTTCGCCGGTCTCGACCCGCTCGAGCTGCTCGCCTTCCCACTGCTCGGGAGCGAGGGCGAGGTGCTCGGCGTCGTCGAGCTGGAGTCGCTCCACCCGGACAGGGTCGGGGAAGAGCTGCGCGACGTGCTCGACGCAATCGGGCACCAGCTCGGCCAATTCCTGGCCGCCATCCGCGCCGACGAGCAGCGCCGGGCGGCCGAGATCGAGCGGGAGCAGCTCCTCGCTCGCGTCCAGGCGGCCGAGCGCTCGCAGGCGTTCCTGCTCCGAGCCTCGCAGATCCTCGGCGAGGCGGGCAGCTTCGCCGAGTCGCTCGACGCCCTCGCCGCCGTCGCCGTGCCGGCGCTCGGCGACATCTGCCTCATCGACATCGCCCACGACGAGGGCGGGCTCGTCCGGATGGCCGCCCGGCACGCCGATCCCCGCCACCAGGTGGAGGTCCAGCAGCTCGGCGCCAGGTACACGCCGCGCCCGGGCGGCTCCCACCCCGCCGTCTCGGTCATCCGAAGTGGCCGCTCCATCTGGTCTGACACGATGAGCGACGACTTCCTTCGCTCCACCACCCACGACGAGGAGCACTACCGGCTCGTGAAGGCGCTCGGGTTCTCGTCCTACCTGAGCGTCCCGCTGACGAGCCGGCGCCGGGTGCTCGGGGCCCTCACCATCATCTCGACCAGTCCGGCTCGGCGGATCGGCAGCGAGGACCTGCTGCTGGCCGAGTCGCTGGCCAAGCGGGCAGCCGAGGTCGTCGAGAAGCAGCGGCGCTACGAGCGCGAGCACGAGATGGCCCACATCCTCCAGTCGAGCCTGCTCCCGGCCGAGCTCGAGCAGCCGCCGGGCTACGAGCTGGCGGTGCGCTACCTCCCGAGCACGCTCGGCGCCGAGGTCGGCGGGGACTGGTACGACGTGCTCCGGCTCGCCAACCGGCGGTGGGCGGTCACCGTGGGGGACGTCTCCGGCCACGACGTGCAGGCCGCAGCCGCCATGGGCCGGCTGCGCACGGCGGCCCGCGCCCTCGCTGCCAGGTCGCGGGGCCCCGTCCAGCTGCTGAACCGGCTCCGCGACGCCTGGGACCACCTCGACGTCGAGAGGACGGCGACGGTCGTCGTCGCCGCTCTCGACCCTGGCGAGAACGCGGTTGTCGTGTCGATCGCCGGGCACCCCTCCCCCCTCCTCATCGCAGACGGGGTCGCCTCGCACGTCGCAATCCGCCCGGACACTCCGCTCGGCGCTCCGCCCGTCCACGCCGAGGAACGCCGCGTCCCGCTCCCTCCCGGCTCGACCCTGCTCCTGTACTCCGACGGCCTCGTCGAGATGAAGCGGCGACCCCTCTCCGAGGGCCTCGAGCTCCTCCGCACCTCGGTGGAGGGCATGGACGGCAGCCTGGAGGCGTTGTGCGACACGGTGCTCTCGAGCATCGCGAGCGAGCGGTCCGACGACCTCGCCCTCCTCGCCATCCGGCGACTGCCCGAGCCTGCCTGAGGACCGCCCGGGCGGGCGGCAGGTGCCGGCGAAGGACGCGCCGACAGGCGCCTGCGGCGGCCCGGTTGGACCTACGCGGAGACGCCCGGTGCCGCGACGAGGCGGCGGATCTCCGACAGCCACTCGCCCGCCTGGTGCCGGGCGGACGACACCGCTTCCCGCCTCGCCAGGGCGTGCTCGCCTGCGGCGGGGTAGGAGCCGAGGAACTTGCAGCCGGGCAGGCAGATCGGA
>JAJYGM010000595.1:5466-11404 GCA_021785095.1 Actinomycetes bacterium | reverse complement strand
TCGGCACCTTCGAGCCGGCCCTTGATGACCTTGAGCGGGAGGAAGTGCTCGCGTTGCTGGCGCAGGATCCAGCGGAGGCGCTCCACGTCATGGTCGTAGAACTTGCGGTAGCCCGACGGCGTCCGCTCAGGGACGAGCAGGCCGCGAGATTCGAGGAAGCGGATCTTCGAGATCGTGATGTCGGGGAATTCCTCACGCAGCAGCGCGAGCACGTCGCCGATGGAGAGGTAGGACCGCTCGCCCACGGTGTCCTCAGGCCTGGCCGGTCGAGAGGAAGACCAGCTTGAACTTGCCGATCTGGACCTCGTCACCGCTCGCGAGCCGAGCCTCCTCGATCCGTTCGCGGTTGACGTAGGTGCCGTTGAGGGACCCGACGTCCTTCACCACGTAGCCCATCCCGTCGCGGAGGAATTCCGCGTGGCGTCGTGACACCGTGATGTCGTCGAGGAAGATCTCGCTCTCGGGGTGGCGACCGACCCGGGTCACCTCCGGCCCGAGCACGTACTTCGTCCCGACGTCGGGGCCGCGCTTCACGACGAGCAGCCCTGTGCCTGCCTGGATGTCAGATAACGGCACCGTCATCTCGACCTCCTGGGAGTCGCCCGGCTCCTCCGGCACGAAGGAGACCGTCACATCCGAACCCGTCGCGAGGGCGCTCCCGCACGAGGAGCAGAAATTGGCGTCGGGCGGATTGCGGTGGCCGCAGTTGTTGCAGAACACGGCGTCCAAGCTAGTCGCTGCAAAGGAGGCATGCTCCTGGTCCCGAGCTATGCGGTCGCCGCGCGATAGCCCGCCGCGTCGAGCAGGCCGTCGAGCTGAGAGAGGTCCGACGGCTCGATCACGACGAGCCATCCCGAACCGTACGGCTCGGCGTTCACCTGCTCGGGAGCGTCCGCGAGCCCGGTGTTCACCTCGACGACAGTGCCGCTCACGGGTGCGTAGATCTGCGAGACCGACTTCGTCGACTCGACCTCGCCGAGGGGTCCACCCTTCTCGAGCGTGGTTCCCGTGTCAGGCAGCTGCACGAACACCACGTCCCCGAGGGCGTCCTGGGCGAAGTCCGTGATGCCGACTCGTACCCGGCCGCCCTCGGTCGCCGCCCACTCGTGGTCGCTCGTGTAGCGAAGATCGTCGGGAACGTTCATCGTGTCTCCTTTGCGCGTCAGCTGGTGGTCTCGGAGAGGATCCAGGTGATCTGGTCCGCCATCGCCCGGGCACGCGCCTCGGCCCGCTGCGCGGTGTCGGCCTCCGCCGTCACCATCGTGGCAGGTCCCTCGGTGTCGGGCACCACGAGCGTCCAGCCGTCGTCGTCCACGAGCTTCACGCCATCGACGAGAGCGACCTCGCGGGCAACGGCGCGCTCGAGGAGCATCCGCATGACGAGTCCTTTCGACTCGAAGGGAGTGGGGACCTCGAGGCGCACGACCTCCGGTCGCCGGCTGAGTGCAACGACTGCGGAGAGCTGTCGCCCGCTCGTCGCGAGCAGTGACAGCAGGTGCACGAACGAGGCGACAGCGTCGAAGGCCGGGAGGAACTCGGGGAAGATGAACCCGCCCTGGGTGTTCCCGGCGAACACGACGCCGTTACCGCTCGACGATGCCATGAGGTCGGCGGCGGCGAGCTTCGTCCACACGAGCTCCATCCCGTGCACCTGGACGATGCGCTCGACCTCGCGCGGTGCGTCGACCGGCACGGCGACGGCACCCTTCGGGTTGTCCTCGGCGACGATCCGCACCATGGCGCAGAGCGCTTCCTCGTCAGAGAGGATGCGGCCTGTGTCGTCGACGAGCGTGAGCTGCTCGCCGTCGGGCTCGAACATGGCCCCGAGGTGGGCGCCGGAGGATCGGACGAGCTCGCCGAGCCTTCCTGCGTGCACGACGCGGTCGAAGCTCAGCACGCCTGGAGTCGACACGTGCGGGTTGATGACGAGGACGTCCGATCCGAGCTTGGCGAGGATGTTCGGCATCACGAAGCTCGTTGTGCCGAAGGCGTAGTCAAGGACGAGCTTGAAGCGCGCCGACCGGATCGCGTCGAGGTCGACCCCGGCCACGAGCTCGGCGGTGTACATCTCCATCGTGCGCGACGGGAAGTAGATGTCGCCGATCTCCCGGGCGAGCACGCGCCGCGACTCCTCCCGGTCGTGCAGGCGCTCCACCTTCCGCTGGGTCGGTTCGTCGAGGTCCACCCCCTCAGCGTCCAAGAAGCGAAGGGAGACCGACTCCGGGTCGTCTGCCAACAACCGGACGGTCACCCCCCCGCTGACCGCTGCCGTGCGGGCATGGAAGCGGGTGAGCGGGACGGTCGCCGCCTCAAGGTCGTCGACGTTGCAGCCTGCTGCAGTGATGCCGACCATCACCGCCCGCTTGAGCGCCCGCGCGGCGCGGCTCGAGTCCCGTGACGTCACGACGGTCGCACCCTTTGGAAGCGTCGTCGCGTACGACATCGCGACTTTCATGGCGAGCTCCGGGGAGAGGTCCACGTTGGCGAGGCCGCTCACGCCGAGGCGACCGAACAGCCCCCGGCTGCCGCGCGTCTCCCAGACGAGTGACGAGTTGACGACAGCGCCCTGCTCGATGGTCTTGTTCGGATAGATCTTCACGCCCGCTCCCACGACGGCGTGACGACCGACGCGGCACCCGTCGCCGAGCACGGCGCCGTCCTCGAGGTGCACGCCTTGCCGGATGTCGCACGACCGGGCGATGAGGGCGCCTCTCGCGGTCACGCTCGACGCGAGATAGGTGTTGTCGTGCACGACGGTCCGCTCGAGCATCGTGTTCTCGCCGATGCGAACGTTCGAGCCGAGGACGGTGTACGGGCCGATCTCGGCCCCGGCGGCGACGCGGCAATTGCCGCCGATCACCGCAGGAGCCTTCACCATGGCGTTCGGGTGCACCTCCGCCCCCTCCCCGATCCAGACCCCGTCGCGAAGGGGGAAGCCGGGAATGTCGAGCTCGACCTTCCGATCGAGCACGTCGCGGTGAGCCCGCAGGTAGGCCTCGAGCGTCCCGACATCCTCCCAGTAGCCGTTCGCGACGAAGCCGTAGAGCGGCCGATCGGCCTCGAGCATCCCCGGGAAGACCTCGCCGGAGAAGTCGACCGGCCGGCCCTCGGCGATCCAGTCCAGCACCTCCGGCTCGAGCACGTAGATGCCCGTGTTGATCGTGTCCGAGAACACGTCTCCCCAACCGGGCTTCTCGAGGAACCGCTCGATGCGGCCGTCCTCACGGGTGATCACGATTCCGAACTCGAGCGGGTTCTCCATCGCCTTCAACGCGAGTGTCGCCACTGCGCCACGCTGCTCGTGGTACTGGACGACCTCGGTGAGGTCGATGTCGGTGAGCACGTCTCCTGAGATGACGAGGAAGCGCTCGTCCAATTGCTCTTTCGCGTTCAGTACCGAGCCGGCCGTACCAAGTGGCGTCTCCTCGGTGGCGTAGTGGAACGCCACGCCGAACTCGGAGCCGTCGCCAAAGTACGTGCGGATCGTGTTCGCGAGGAATGCCACGGTGATCACGATCTCGTCGAAGCCGTGCCGCTTCAGCAGTCCCACGACGTGCTCGGCCATGGGGCGGTTGACCACGGGGAGCATGGGCTTGGGTTGGTTGGCCGTGAGCGGGCGCAGCCGGGTGCCCTCGCCGCCGGCCATGATCACCGCCTTCACCGCAGCCTCGCCCCTCCGGCAGCCACCGGGTCCGTTGGGGACTCATCGGTCGGCGACTTGCGCTCCGCCAGCGCCTTGCGGGCGAGAGGCACGTAGGAGACGGCAGCCACGAAGCTGAGCGCGAGCGCCGGCACCACGAGCACCCAGGTCACGTCGCGCAACACGCTTGCCCACGTGCCCGTCGTGTCCGAGAGGAGGAACAGGGGGAAGCAGCCCATGAGACCGAAGGTGCCCGCCTTGCCGACCCACAGCACGTCGATGCGCTTGGCTCCGAGCGCGGCGAGCCCGAGCACTGCGAGCGAGACGAGGATCTCCCGGCCGAGCACGACCCCTGCGAGCCAGCCCGGCACTGCCCCGTAGACGGCGATCGAGATGACGCCCGTGCCGAGCACGACGCGGTCCGCCGTCGGATCGAGAACCTTGCCGATCGTGCTCACCTGGTGGAACCTGCGCGCCACGTAGCCGTCCACGAAGTCCGTGATGCCGCAGACGGCGAGGAGCACGACTGCCGCCACACGGTCGTCGGGACCGAAGAGCGCCCAGACGAAGAACCCGAGCAGCACGATCCGCCCGGCGGAGAGCAGGTTCGGGACGGTCGCGATGCGGTCCAGCGCGGCATCCGGGCTTCCGGGAACCACGGGGCTTCCGTCGGCCTCCACGACCTCAGTGTAGGTTGCCGCCCCGGCAGGGCCGACGAGTGCTCTCAGAAGATCCCGGCCTCGAGTCCGGCCGCGAACGCGCCACCGACCTCGGTTGCGGCGTCCCGTGCTTCCTGGTCGATGGCGCCGACGACCTCGAGGATCGGCAGCACGCGCCGCCACCTCAAGCCCGTGGCGATCCGTTCCACACTCTGTGCGGCACCGGAGGTGTCGGTGTCGCCCTTCACGAACAGGGCCCATGGCATGCCGGCGGTCCGCTCGAGGCAGGGGTGGTAGATGCGCTCGAGGAAGTCCTTCATGGCTCCGCTCATGTAGCCGAAGCGCGCCGGGGTCCCGAGGATCACGCCGTTCGCCGAGAGGAGGTCGTCCGCGTCCGCCACGAAGGCGTCCAGCATGGCGACCTCGCTCCCCGGCGAGGCCGCCTCCTCGGCGGCCGCGAACACGAGCGACGCGAGCTCGGCGGTGTGGCCGGCCCTCGAGTGAGAGACGACGAGCAGCTTCAGTTGGGGCCGTCCTGTGAGACGGTCCTGGTAGCCAGGCGCTCGCGTGCGGCGGCGACGAGGCCCTCGAACAGGGCCGGGTCCTCCCCCACTTCCGGGTGCCACTGCACCCCGATCAGGAAGGGCACACCCTGGTCCTCGACCGCCTCGACGATCCCGTCCTCGGCGAACGCGGCCGGCGTGAGACCCCGGCCGAGTTCGCCGACGGCTTGGTGATGATGAGTCGGGACATCGGCTGAGACCCAGCCGAGCACCTCCGAGAGCCGGGTGCCGGCTTCGACCCGGACCTCGTGCGTCCCGTGAGTCCCGGGCGTCGGCGAGTGCCGGTCGTGGCCTACGACGTCGGGCAGGTGTTGGATGAGGGTGCCGCCTCGCGCCACGTTGAGGACCTGGATGCCCCGGCAGATGGCGAGCGTCGGAAGGCCGCCGTCCATCGCTGCTCCGACGGCTGACAGCTCGAGGGCATCGCGCTCGCCGCCGGCCACGACTGTGGCTCGATGCGGCTCGTGACCGTACCGCGAGGGCTCGACGTCGTCGCCGCCGGCCACGACGAGCCCGTCGAGGCGCTCGATCAGGCGGTCGGCATCTTCTGCCGTCACCAGCTGCGGCGGCAGAAGCACCGGGATGCCGCCGGCCCGCTCGATCGCCCGGATGTAGCTCACCGGGAGCAAAGCCGCCACCCGCCGCCAGCTGTTCCAGGTGGCCTCCTCCTCGTAGCAGGTGATGCCGATGACCGGCCGGTCAAGCGCGTCCGTCATATGATCTCCTGTCTCTCGGCACTCGTCTCGTCGATCACTCGATCACTCGTTCCCGAGCGGCGTCACATACGCCGCGTGGATGCCTCCGTCGACGACGAACGTGGAGGCTGTGATGAAGGAGGCGTCGTCGGAGGCGAGGAACGCCGCCGCCGCGGCGATCTCCTCCGGCTCGCCGAAGCGCCCCATCGGGACGTGCACGAGGCGACGTGCTGCTCGCTCGGGGTCTTTCGCGAACAGCTCCTGTAAAAGCGGCGTGTTCACCGGGCCCGGGCAGAGAGCGTTCACCCGAACGCCGCGGCGGGCGAACTGGACACCGAGCTCTCTCGTCATGGCGAGCACGCCTCCCTTCGAGGCGGTGTA
>JAJYGM010000595.1:0-5456 GCA_021785095.1 Actinomycetes bacterium | reverse complement strand
AGGAGATCTGGGAGGTGGCCGCCCCGAGGAGGGCGACGAAGGAGGCGGTGTTGACAACGCTTCCCCCGCCGTGGTCGAGGAGCCGGGCGATGCCTTCGCGGCAGCAGAGGTAGACGCTCGTCAAGTTCACCCGCTGGACGCGCTCCCACGCGTCGAGACCGGTGGTGAGGATCGAATCGTCGTCGGGGGGCGAGATCCCGGCGTTGTTGAAGCAGACGTCGAGGCCGCCGAAGCGCTCGATGGCGGCGTCGTACATGGCTGCGACGTCGGCGGCTTCCGTCACGTCCGCCCGGACGAAGAGCCCGCCGACCTCGGCGGCAAGGTCGGTCCCCCCGGCCTCGTCGAGGTCGGCGACGACCACGCGGGCACCCTCGGCCGCGAAGCGGCGGACCGAGGCCTTGCCGATCCCGCTCGCGCCGCCCGTGATGACGGCTACCTTGCCGTCGAGGCGTCCCATCGTCACGCACCCCTCCTGGGGTTCACTCGACCGTCCTGATGAACACGTTCTTCACCTCGCTGAACCCGTCGAGGGCGTCCGGGCCGAGCTCACGGCCGAGACCGGATTGCTTCATGCCCCCGAAGGGAGTCCAGTAGCGGACCGACGAGTGCGAATTGACCGACAGCGTTCCCGTCTCGACTGCTCGCGCGACCCGAAACGCCCGGCCGACGTCGCTCGTCCAGATCGAACCGGACAGACCATAAGAGGTGTCGTTGGCGATGCGGATCGCATCGGCCTCGTCTTCGAACGGGATGACGGTGAGAACCGGGCCGAAGATCTCCTCGCGAGCAGCAGGCGCGTCCGGTGTCACCGGGTCGAGCACCGTCGGCGGGAACCAGAAGCCCGGACCCGTGGGCGCCTTGCCCCGGAAGGCGACGGGGGCGCCATCTGGTACGTACGCCGCCACGGCCTCGCGCCGCGCAGCGCTGATCAGCGGACCCATCTCCGCGTCGGGCTCGGCGGGGTCCTTCACACGGAACGACGTCACTGCGGGCTCGAGCAGCTCGAGGAAGCGGTCGTGCACCGACCGCTCGACGAGGAGGCGCGACCGCGCGCAACAGTCCTGGCCGGCGTTGTCGAACACCGCGCTCGGCGCCGTCGCCGCCGCTTGCTCGAGGTCGCAGTCGGCGAAGACGATGTTGGCGCTCTTCCCCCCGAGCTCGAGCGTCACGCGCTTCACCTGCTCGGCACAGCCCGCCATGACCTTCCTGCCGACTTCGGTCGAGCCGGTGAAGCACACCTTCCTCACCTGCTCGTGCGTGACGAACCGCCAACCGACGACGCTGCCCTTCCCGGGAAGGACCTGGAACACGCCCTCGGGGATGCCGGCCTCGTGACACAGCTCCGCGATACGCATGGCCGTCAGCGGAGTCAGCTCGGCAGGCTTCAGCACGACGCAGTTGCCCGCAGCGAGCGCGGGGGCAAATCCCCAGGAGGCGATCGGCATCGGGAAGTTCCACGGCACGATGACACCGACGACGCCGAGAGGCTCGCGGAAGGTGACGTCCACCCCACCGGGGACGGGGATCTGTCGCCCGAAGTGACGTTCGGGTGCACCCGCGTAGTACATCAGCACGTCGCGCACGTTCCCGGCCTCGAAACGGGCGTTGGAGATCGTGTGGCCGGCGTTGCGGACCTCGAGCATCGCCAGCTCCTCGATCGCTCCGTCCACCGCCTCGGCTGCCCGCCGGAGCAGGCGTGCCCGATCGCCTGGCGCGACAGCGGCCCACTCGGCGTGTGAGCGAGCGGCCCGGGCGATCGCCTCGTCGACGGCGGGCTCGTCGAGGAGGTCGATCTCGGCCACGACGGTCTCGTCGACTGGGCTCATGACAACATGGCTCACGTCACTGTTGTAGTTGACGGAGCCTGCTGCACTCCAAGCCGGATGGCTCAGAAGCGCTCGAAGCAGCGGTAGCGCTCCCAGTCGGTCACGGCCGAGTCGAATGCCGCGAGCTCGACTCGCGCCATGTTCGTGTAGTGGTCGACGACGTCGTCACCGAGTGCTTCACGGGCGTGGTCGCTCGACGAGAACCTCTCGGCGGCCTCCCGGAGCGTCCGTGGGATCCGGGGCAGGTCGGCGGTGTAGGCGTTGCCCGGGAAGGGCGGCTCGAGCGGCAGCCCCTTCTCGACGCCGTGCAACCCGCCCGCGGTGATGGCCGCGAGCGCGAGGTAGGGGTTGACGTCACCACCCGGCACGCGGCACTCGACTCGGAGAGACGGGCCGCGGCCGACCACGCGAAAGGCACAGGTTCGGTTGTCGCGACCCCATGCGACGGCAGTCGGGGCGAACGAGGCTTCGGTGAATCGCTTGTAGCTGTTGACGTTCGGCGCGAGGAGCAGCGTGAAGTCCGGCAGCGTCGCGATCATGCCGGCGAGGAAGTGACGGAACACAGCCGACATCCCGTACTCTTCGCCACCCGCGAACACGGGCTCACCGTCACTGTCTCGAATCGAGAGATGGACGTGGCAGCTGTTGCCTTCGCGGGCGTCGTACTTCGCCATGAACGTGAGCGAGCAGCCCTCCTGCGCCGCGATCTCCTTTGCCCCGGTCTTGTAGAGCACGTGCTCGTCTGCTTTCAACACGAGGTCCCCGTACCGGAACGCCACCTCGTGCTGGCCGAGGTTGCACTCGCCCTTCACCGACTCGACGGGCATGCCGGCGGCGCTCATCTCGCGCCGGATCCGTCCGAGGAGTGGTTCGAGGCGCGAGGTGCCGAGGATCGAGTAGTCGACGTTGTAGGTGTTCGCCGGCACGAGATCCCGGTAGCCCTTCCGCCAGGCGTCTTCGAAGCGGTCTTCGAAGACGATGAGCTCGAGCTCGGTACCTGTCAGGCCTGTCCATCCACGCTCGGATAGGCGAGCGCTCTGTCGTTGCAGGATGCGGCGTGGCGACGGCTCGACCGGCGAGCCGTCCTCCCAGAACAGGTCCGCCTGGCAGAACGCGGTCTTCGCGTGCCACGGGATGAGCCGGAGAGTCGCAAGGTCGGGCTTCATGACGAAATCCCCGTAGCCGGTCTCCCAGGAGGACATGTCGTAACCGGGCACGGTGTTCATGTCGACGTCGACTGCGAGGAGGTAGCTGCATCCCTCGGTCGAGTGCTCGATCACCTCGTCCAGGAAGAAACGAGCGTCGCACCGCTTCCCCTGCAGCCGCCCCTGCATGTCGGTGATCGCGACGACCACGGTGTCGATCGCGCCCCTGCCGACTGCCTCTTCGAGTTGCGTGACGGTGAGACGGGCGCGTGTCAGGCTCATCGCGACCCCCCTCAGCTCGAGAACGAGAGTGCAGCCCTCCGACCATGGCAGCAGGTCGCCGGCTGAAGTGTCAAGCCAGAGCCGCGCCGGCTCGCCGCTATCGCCTCAGGCCATGTGCTTGAGCTGGAGGATGCGCTCGACCGACTTCGTCACCTGGGTCATCGAGAGCTGGCCGTCTTGGACGGCTCGTTCGAGGTCGGCCAGCGCGGGCTCGAAGTCCGAAAGAGCGGCAACCATCGCGATGTCGGCGCCCGCCTCGATCGCCTTCACGACCGCCTGCGGTGCGCTGTAGCCGGCGTCGCGGATCGCTCCCGCGTTGAGTGCGTCGGTGATGATGACGCCGCCGAAGCCGAGCGACCGCAGGTAGCTGTAAGCGTTCGGGTTGAGTGACGCCGGAAGGCTTCCCCAGGAGGGCTCCGTCACGTTGCTCATCATCACGGAGCCGACCCCGTCGGCGATGGCGGCCCGGAACGGCACGAGGTCGTTCCCGACGAGCTCGGACAGTGGTGGATCCGTGGCGGGGCCGAGGTCGGTGTCGGCGTTGGCGTGCCCGAGTCCGGGGAAGTGCTTCGCCGTGGCGATGACGCCGCCGGCTCGCAGCCCCGCAATGAACGCGAGGCCATACGAGGCTGCCGTCGACCCGTCCTCGCTGAAGGATCGGAGCGCCTCCTCGTCGACCGGGTCCGAGCTGCTCGCCGTGTCGAGCACCGGAGCCAGGTCCATGTCGATCCCGAGACCGGCCATCGCCTTCGCACGCTCGGTGACGAGCGTTCGCACCTGCTCGGGCGTCATCGTCCCGGCCATCTGGCGCGGCCACGGCATGGAGCCGATCACGTCGGCGAGGCGAGCGACACCTCCTCCCTCCTCATCGGTCGCCATGAGCACGTGCACCCTTGCCTCCGCCTGGAGAGCCGCGAGGCCGGCGACGATCGACGGTCCAGTACCGGCGGAAGGCATGCCGAACAAGACGAGGCCTCCGACGCCCTGGCGCACTGCGCTCGAGGCTGCCGGCAGGTCGGAGAAGTCCGCGCCGACCATGATGAGCTGTGCAAGCTCCTCCTCCTCGGTCCAGTGGCCGGGCAGCGTGGTGCTCGAAGCCGGCGACGTCGTGGTGCTGCCCGTCGTCGGCGGGGACGTCGTGGTGCTGCCCGTCGTCGGCGGCGCCGTCGTGGCAGGCCCGCCCGTGGTGCCCGTACCGGAGGATCGCGTCGTCGGCGACGCGCCGGGCGTCGAGGAGCAGGCCGCGCCGGCGATGGCGAGGCACGAGCAGACCAGGATCGCGACCCTCGACGCGAACCCCCGCCGCCGTCTTCTGTCCACCGCCTCACCCTAAGTCCGAAGGCGCGCCCGTTCGCGGCAAACGCGAGTACGAGCCGCGCACTTCATGTTGTCGTGCCTGCGGTCAGCGAGCCGGTATCTCGCTCAGTGCCTACCGGATGCCAGTGTCGCAGGTGAAATCGACGCGGACCGTGCCAGGCGGCCGTACGAGGACGTCCTTCGGCTTGCAGCGCGGAAAGGTGCGAGCAGTCGTGACGACGACCCGCATGAACCCGGCATAGCTGACGCGGACGGAGTAGTCGCCTCGCCGATCTGTCCGGGTCGATGCTTTGACATGCTGGCCGTTCATGGTCAACACCTCGACCACAGCGTCACTGACCGCGGCCGGCGGGCATGGATGATTCGCCTGCTCGACGGGGCAGGTCGGCCTCGCCTGGACGTGCCCGTGGATGGTGGCGAGGCCCGAGCCTCTCCCCGATCCGCCTGGGCTCGTCGGTCCGGAGCCCGAGGGCGAGGAGGACTGCCCGCAGGCCGCTGCGAGCAGGGCCAGCGCAACGATCGTCACGAAGATCCGTCTTGCTCCGATGACGACCAGGCTACGCCTGTCGTCGCAGTGATCCGTGACGGGCTTAACGTACGAGACGATGCGCCGGAGAGCTCGAGCTTTTTCGCTGTTCACCACTGCAGGCTTCGCCGTGGCGATCTGCGCAGCCCTTGGCCTCAGTGCCTGCACCGCCGTCGATCATGGGCGTGCCAGTCCTCGGACTTCGACCTCTTCGGCCCATGTGGCCGCTCCGGCCACGCCGCTCGAGCCGGCTCCGCCCGCCGTTCCCAAGCCGTTCGGCCTTCTCGCCTGCAAGCCGGAGTACGGCGTGAGGGTCTGTGCAGGGAACGAGACAACCGAACGGGTGCCGAGCTGCGACGG
>JAJYGM010000041.1 GCA_021785095.1 Actinomycetes bacterium | reverse complement strand
GGCCCTACAAGTTGCCCGGCCCTGCCCGTAATTTCTCGGTATGGCCACGCCTGCTTCCGACGTCGAGAAGGAGAACCAGGCGGTTTTCATCCGGGACTTCGTCGACGTGGCCCTGCCGGAGGAGCTCGTCAGCGAACGCCTTTCCGAGGGGCAAAGCTGGCTCGCGCACCTGGCCAACGCCGCCGGCGACGACACCGAGAGCCAGCTCGTGAGGCTCGGCCCGTCCTCGCTCGGGCACCTGGTGGCACGCGACGTCCGTGTCCGCCTGGGCCGAGCCACGTGCGGGGAAGCCGGTGTCGTCGTGCCCCTGCGGTGGGAGGACGCGAGGTGGCCGGGTCTCTTCCCGCTGCTCGACGGCAACCTGGAGGTGGCGCCGCTCGGACCCGAGCACAGCCGAGTCGTGCTGTCCGCCTCGTACCGACCGCCGTTCGACGCGATGGGAAGGGTGCTCGATCAGGCGATCTTCCATCGTGTGGCGGAGTCGACGATTCGCTCGTTCCTCCAGAAGGTGGCAGGAGCGCTGCAGGAGCGGGCGTGACATCCTGACGGTCCTGAGGTGCGGGCCGGCCCTTCGCCGAACGGGCGCCTCGTGCCCCCCTCCGGTCTGCGACGCGGGAAGGTCTAGGCTCCACGGCGCGCGCTGAGCGCAGGCACGCTTGCCATGACGCACCACCTCTTCCCGTCGCTCGCTCTCCTGCCGCCGCTCGCGGGGGGCCAGTTCCTCCGGGCGGACCTGGCCCCCGTGCCGATCGTGGTGCTCGCGTGCGGGCTCGCGCTCTACCTCTGGGGCGTCGTTCGCCAGAACCGGCTCCATCCCCGCCATCTCTGGTCCGCGCGCCGCACGGCCGCCTTCGTCGGGAGCACGGCGGTGAGCGCCGTCGCAGTGGTGAGCTTCCTCGGCGCGTACGACAGGACGCTCTTCTGGGACCACATGATCCAGCACCTGCTCCTGATCATGGTGGCTGCGATCCTTCTGGCCGCCTCGTCGCCCGTCGACTTGCTCTGGCTCGCCACCTCCGGGGCGGCGCACCGCCGGGTGACCGCCTGGCTGCGGAGCGGTCCCGCGCGGGTGGCGGGGCACCCCGCCACCGCCTTCGTCCTGTACGGGCTCCTCGTGCCGATCACGCACCTCACGGTCCTCTTCAACTGGGCGATCGAGTACGAAGCGGTGGACCAGCTCGACCACTTCCTGTTCCTCGCGATCGGCTACCTCTTCTGGCGCCAGATCTTCGGCGCCGAGCCGAACCGGTACCGGACGCAGCCGCCGATGCGCGCGCTGCTGCTCTTCCTCGCCGTCCCGGTCGACACCTTCGTGGGGCTCACGCTCAGCCTGGAGAAGGGCGAGATCTTCCCGGCGCTCACGGCCGAGCGGCGGACCTGGGGACCGTCACTGGTCACGGACCTGCACATCGGGGGAGTGGTCATGTGGGTCGGCGGGGACGTCCTGATGATGCTTGCCCTCATCCCCGTCGTGCTGGCATGGGTCAGACGTGAAGAGCGGCGAGCCGACCTCTTCGACCGCGAGCTCGACGCCTACCTCCCGCGGCAGCTCCCTGGCGGCCAGCCGACAGCGGGGTTCGCGCTCGGGCGGCTTCGCTCCAGCAGCGTGCCGCCCGTCGAGACCCCCGGCCCCACCAGCCCGACCTCCGACGCCGGCGCTCCGGGGCCTGCATCGCGTGCGTCCGAGCACTCGGCACCCTTCGAGACGGGCCCGGCGGGCTCGGCCGCGGGCGGATGAGGGACGCCGGGGTCCGCGGTGCCGGCACAGCGCGCACCGTAAGCCCAGACTCCGCGACGCTGCAGGGCTCGCCCGCCTCTGCGGTCTCCCCGGGGTTGCCGCCGGGGCGCACGCTGCACGAGGCGGTGCCGCGTGTCCACCGCCGGCGGCTCCCGAGCCCCACCCGTCGCCAGCTCCTTGCCCGTGCCGGCCAGATCGTGCGATCGGGATGGCGCCGCCTCGCGCCGCTCGCGGTCCGTGCGCTCGTGCACCTGCGCCACGGCCGAGGGCTGCTTCCCGGGTCGGCGGCGGCCCGGCCCCTCCGGCAGGTGTGCGAGGACCTCGGCGGGACGTTCGTCAAGTTCGGCCAGCTGGTGGCATCTTCCCCGGGTCTCTTCGGCGACGACGTCGCGGGGGATTTCCGCGCCTTGCTCGACACCGGTCCACCCGTCGAGTTCGACGCCGTGCGCGAGCGTGTCGAGGCCGACCTCGGGATGGCCCTGGAGGAGGCCTTCGCGGACCTCGACCCCCGACCGATCGGCAGAGCCTCCATCGCCATCGTCTACCGCGGGCACCTCCACGACGGGCGCGAGGTGGCGGTGAAGGTCCTGCGCCCGGGGATCGAGCTCGCGATCGCGGCCGACCTCAGGCTCATGGTCCCGCTGGCCGAGCTGGTCGCGAAGGAGACGGGAGAGCAGATCGCGGGCTCGGTGCTCCAGTTGCTCGACGGGCTCCGCCAGCAGCTCGGCGAGGAGCTCGACCTTCGCAACGAGGCGAGGGCGCTCGCGCACTTCCGAGCCCTGCTCTCCGAGTCCCATCTCGACCGCATCGTGGTGCCCGAGCCGTACCCGGCGTTCTCCGGTCAGAACGTGCTCACGATGGAGCTGCTGCACGGCGTGGCGATCGACGACCTCGGCACCGCGGCGGCGAGGGGCCAGGACCCTGTGCCACTCGTCGAGCAGGTCGTGCGGGCGTTCTTCACCACCACGGTCCGGTGGGGCGCGTTCCACGGCGACCTCCACGCCGGCAACATGCTCCTGCTCGAGGACGGTCGCCTTGGCATCATCGACTGGGGGATCGTCGGGCGGCTCGACCGCGAGACCCACCGCTTCGTCCTCCGCCTCCTCGATGCCGCGCTCGGCGACCAGGCAGCGTGGCCCGACATCACGGCGCACCTCACGCGCGTCTACGGGCGTGCGATCCAGGTGGGGCTCGGGATGTCCGACGAGGCTCTGACCGCCTTCCTCCGCGGGATCGTCGAACCGGCCCTCACCCGCCCCTTCGGGGAGGTGAGCCTGGCCGGAATGCTCGAGGCGCCGCTCGTCCAGGCGGCGAAGGCCCGCGGGGCGAGTGCCCACGAGCGACCCTTGCGGTCGGTGCTGCTCCGGTTGCGGACGAACCGCGAGATGAGGCGCCTCGCCGACGAGGCCGGAGGGCTGATGTCGGAATTCACACGGGGCGCGTTCCTCCTCGCCAAGCAGTTCATGTACTTCGAGCGCTACGGCAAGCTCTTTCTCGCAGACCGGCCGATCCTCGCGGACCGCGAGTTCCTCACCGCGCTGGTCGAGGAGGTGCGGGAATGACGACCTGCGAGCAAGCCTGGGCCTGACGACCGTCGCCGGCCCTCATCTCGTGGGCGCCGCCTCCCCGCCGGCGCCGCCGGTCCGTACTGCCCTTACTGAACTGCCCTTACTGAGCTGCCCTTACTGAGCTGCCCTTACTGAGCGGGGAGCTCGCTCGTGCAGTACATGCACCTCGTCGCGGCCAACGGGAGGTTCGCGGACAGGCAGTAGGGGCAGGACTTCACGGACGGCGGAGCGCCGAACACGGATGCCCCGCGGCGCGCCTCGGTGCGCTTGTAGGGGATGACGATCGCGAGGTACACGACGACCATGAAGATGACGAAGTACACGGCCGCCGCGATCAAGGTGCCGAAGTTCACGAAGGTGCTCGTGTTCCCCGCTGCGCCGAGCTGGACCCCGAGGGCGATCGGGTGGTCGCCTTGGGCCCGGTTCACCAGCGGGTTGATGACCCCTGTGGTGAACGCCTTGATGAGGCCGCTGAAGGCGAGTGCGACTACCAGGCCGACCGCCATCACGACGACGTTTCCCTGCATCAGGAAGTTGCGGAACCCTTTCATCGCCACTCCTCGCGTGCTCCCGTGCGGGCCCGGTCCCTCCGGGCCCTGACGAGATTGTGCTGCAAACGAGGCCGAGGTGCCCGGTATGCTCCTTTCGATTCGGGCGGCCGTGCCGCAAGGGACGGGAGGTTGCCGGTGAAGGTCGTGGTGGACTTCGGCGTGTGCGCGAGCAACGCCGTGTGCATGGGCATCGTTCCCGAGGTCTTCGAAGTGCGGGACGACGGGTACCTCTACGTGCTCGACGAGCACCCGCCCGAGGTTCTGCGCGACCGGCTGCGTGAGGCGGTCAAGAGCTGCCCGACCGGCGCGATCACGCTGCTCGAGGACGACTGAGCCGGAGGCGTGCCAGCTCCCCGGGTCCGGTTCGCGCCGTCGCCGACGGGGTTCTTCCACGTCGGGAGCGGGCGCACCGCGCTGTACAACTGGCTGTTCGCTCGCCGCAACGGCGGTGTCTTCATCCTGCGCATCGAGGACACCGACACCGAGCGCAACCGCGAGGAGTGGATCGACGGGATCGTCGACGCCATGGCCTGGCTCGGGATGGAGCCGGACGAAGGCCCCTACCGCCAGTCTCAGCGGGCCGCGCGCTACCAGGAGGTGGTCGACACGCTGTGGGAGGGCGGCCACCTCTACGCCTGCGACTGCACGCGGGAGGCTGTCGTGGCCCGCACCGCAGGGAACGCCACGCCCGGCTACGACGGCTTCTGCCGCGACCGGGGCCTCCGGCGAGAGGGGCACGCGCTTCGGTTCCGCACCCCGGACGAGGGCGAGACCGAGGTCCACGACGTGATCCGCGGCACGGTCACGTTCCGCAACGAGACGATGGAGGACTTCGTCGTCGTCCGGTCCAACGGAGAGCCGCTCTTCGTCCTCGCCAACATCGTGGACGACCTCGACATGGGGGTCACCCACGTCATCCGCGGCGAGGAGCTGCTGCCGAGCGCGCCGAAGGCGATCCTCATCTGGCACGCGCTCGTGGCGGCCCGTTCGGCGGGCGGGGCCGTGGGTTCGTCAGTGGGTTCGGCGGTGGGTTCGTCAGTGGGTGCGGCTGCCGGTGAGGCCGGGCGGGGAGAGGGCTCGCGTGACGGTGGTGAGGCCGGGCGGGGAGATGAGGCACGGCTGCCGGTCTGGGCCCACCTGCCGACCCTCGTCAACGAGCAGCGCAAGAAGTTGTCGAAGCGCCGGGACCCGGTCGCGGTCGAGTCGTACCGCGACGAGGGCTATCTCCCCGAGGCGCTCAGGAACTACCTCGCACTGCTCGGATGGAGCCCCCCTGGCGGTGAGGAGAAGGTGCCCCTCCAGGTGCTCGTCGACCACTTCGCGCTGGAGGACGTGAACCACTCGCCCGCGTTCTTCGACGTGAAGAAGCTTGCCCACATGAATGGCGAGTACATCAGGGACCTGAGCGTGGACGAGTTCGTCGAGCGCGTGCGGCCCTGGGTGGACCCCGCTGCCGAGCGGGCCGCCGGCAGGTGGGTGCCCGAGTCTGCCGGCGAACCGCCGTGGCCGCCGGAGCGCTTCGACCCCGCGGTCTTACGCCGTCTCGCGCCGCTCGTCCAGGAGCGGGTCGCGACGCTCGGGGAGGCGCCCGGCCTCGTGGACTTCGTGTTCCTCGAGGACCCCGTCGTGGACGAGGCCTCGTGGGAGAAGGCGATCGGCGGCGACCCGGGCGCTGTCGAGCTGCTCGACGCGGCGGTCCACGCGTACGGGCAGGCGGAGTGGTCGGTGGCCGCCCTGCGCGACGCGACGATCGCAGTGGGCGAGCAGGCGGGAAGGAAGCTCGCCAGGGCCCAGGCGCCGATCCGGGTCGCGGTCACCGGCCGCACGGTGGGCCCGCCGCTCTTCGAGTCGCTCGAAGTGCTGGGGCGCGAGGAGGTGCTTCGCCGGCTGCGCGGCGCGCTCGAGCGCGCCCGCGCGGGGTGATCCCGTGTTCCTCCTGCGCTGGATCACCGCCCCTGTTCGACTGGCCCTCAAGCTGGTGCTGCTCTTCCTTGCCGCACTGATCGTCTACTACGTCGTCACGCTCGTCCAGGTGTGGCTGACGTCCCGCCAGTACGATCCCGTCCACGCGCAGGCCATCGTCGTCATGGGGTCGGCGCAGCACGACGGGAGGCCCTTGCCGGACCTGCGGGCGCGGCTCGATCAGGCGTTGCTGCTCTACCGGCGAAAGGAGGCGCCGCTCGTCGTCTGCACCGGGTACGAGCAACCCGGCGACCACTTCACCGAGGCCCGGGCGTGCAAGACCTACCTCCACGAGAACGGCGTGCCCGCGACACGCATTCTCGAAGTCGGCGGGAGTGACAGCTGGACAAACCTGGCGCTCGCCGCGGCCAAGCTGGAGCCACTCGGGGACACCGACGTGCTCATCGTCACGGACCCGTTCCACGAGGACCGGTCGATGGCGATCGCCACCGCGCTCGGGCTCACGCCGAACCCGACGCCGACGCAGACCTCGCCCATCAAGGGGACGGCCGTCATCCCCTACTTCCTCCGCACAGCAGCTGCCGTCGCGCTCGGGCGCATCATCGGCTTCAAGCCGCTCCACTACATCGGCGGCTTGGCCGTCTCGACGTAAGGCGGCGGCGGAGGGTGCCGGCCGAAGGTGCCAGCCGAAAGTGCCGGCCCGCCCGTGCCGGCCGAAGGGCCGGCCGACACGCCGAGCATGTCGGTGCGCGCCGAGCATGTCGGTGGGGGTCCGACGCACCCTCGACGCCGCCTCGGCTAACCTGGCCCCCGCCCATTCGGGGGTGGTGTAATCGGCAACACGACAGGTTCTGGCCCTGTTATTGGGGGTTCGAGTCCTCCCCCCCGAGCTGTGCAGGCGCGTCTCGACGCTCCTGTGCTCGGCCCCATCGTCTAGAGGCCTAGGACACCACCCTCTCAAGGTGGAGACACGGGTTCGAACCCCGTTGGGGCTGCCAGAAAAACACCTGTTAGAAGGCCATTTTCACGCTTCGCAAGCCCCTCGGTCGACGAGTTGTCCGTCCAGTTGTCCATCCACTCTGGTCCCCTTCGCTCGTCTTTGCCGAGGGGTGCGAGATCACTCTCTGGCTGGGAACCCCTTGTCATACGGGCTGCACCCGAACGTTCCTGCCCAAGGCGCTGGTCCTGTGAGGTTCGGGGCGGGGATGTCGACGCTCGTAGACAGCGGGTGCTTGTCGGCGCTCGATGACATAGTAGTATTGCCTATGCTCGACGACAATCTAGGAGTGTCGACGAGCATCGACAGGAGCGATCCCATGAGGGTCAGTTCAATGCGGGATGTGGCGGCGGCAGTACGCGGACGACGCAAAGACCTCGGCCTCAGCCAAGCCGCCGTCGCCGATCGAGTTGGCGTCTCGCGCGCCTGGATCAACGCCGTCGAAGCTGGCAAACCGTCGGTGGAATTCGACCTGGTCTTGCGACTTCTCGACCAACTCGACCTGCGCTTGGACATCAACAAGCCCGGATCCCTTGGTGACGTCTACAAGGGCAGGGGCGTGGACCTCGACACCGTTCTCGACGATTACCGCGCACGATGACGGAGTCCTTGGTCGTTATCCTCGGTCGTGACATCGTCGGCCACTTGGAGCGCCACTCGGGCGGCAGGTTGACGCTCGAGTACACCGATGAATATCGGGATCGGCCGGAGGCGACGCCGATCTCACTTTCAATGCCGCCTCAAGTGCGTTCACATCCCGATCGAGCCGTCACGCCATGGCTCTGGGGTCTCCTGCCTGACAACGACGCCGTCTTGGCGCGCTGGGCCCGTCAGTTTCAGGTCTCGTCGTCTTCGCCTTTCTCACTCCTTGGAACTCAGATCGGAGAGGACTGCGCCGGCGCCGCCCGCTTCGCGCCGCTGGCAGAAGTCGAGCGCGTCTTGACGCGACCAGGGAACGTAGTCTGGCTCACCGAGGACGAAGTGGGACAGCGCTTGCGCGATCTCCGCGAGGACACGACTTCGTGGCTCGGCCGCTCCTTCACCGGCCAGTTCAGCCTTTCAGGAGCTCAGGCCAAGACTGCCCTGCTGCTCAAGGATGGTCGTTGGGGTGTTCCGTCCGGCTCTGCCGCGACCACCCACATCCTGAAGCTGGCCGTAGCTGGTCTCGATGACCACGACTTGAATGAGCACGTCTGCCTCGACGCGGCCAGGCGTGCAGGGCTCACAGTCGTTCGAACGAAGGTCACCCGGTTTGGCGAGGAGTCGGCGGTAGTCATCGACCGATATGACCGGTTGGAAGACAACGGCGACATCATCCGGGTGCACCAGGAAGATCTCTGTCAAGCCCTCGCACTACCGCCGACTCGCAAGTACCAGAACGAAGGAGGTCCCGGTCCTGCAGCGATCGCCGCGCTATTCCGAAGTGCCATGCCTCCGAGAGTTGCTGAGGACGCTGTCTGGCGGTTCGCGGATGCATTGATTTGGAACTGGCTCATCGCAGGAACCGATGCCCACGCCAAGAACTACTCCGTACTTCTCGCCGGAGATCAGGTTCGTCTCGCGCCGCTCTACGATATCGGGTCCGCCCTTCCGTATGGCGTTGATGAGCACAAGTTGCACCTCGCCATGAAGATTGGTGGTGACTATCGAGTCTTCCCACACCGGAACCCCTGGCTGAAGGCTGCGCAGGAACTGGATATTGACGTCGACAAGCTCTTGGAACGCGTTCAGTTGCTTGCGCTCCGCTTACCGGAAGCATTTTCTGATTCGGCCAATTCGGAAGATGTCAAGTCGCTCAGTCGCCCGTTGCCTGGGGTGCTCACGGATCTCGTCGTCGAGCGGTCGAAGCGGTGTCTCGAGCTTGTACGAGGTGGGAGACCAGACTTGGTGGACCCATAGATCACCCACGGCGTGCCTCGGCCAAGGGTCCCCCTGAGAGCGGGCGCGGACATTCGCACGACCCTCGGTTGTCCATCCGCTGTTCCACTGCGAAGATGCTGATGGACAAGTGCATCCTCCGTGTACTTACGTAAGCGATCTACCAGGACTTACGTGGTCTGATCGCATCGCCTGGACAAGCCTGGACGCACTCTCAAGGTGGAGACACGGGTTCGATCCCCGTTGGAGCTGCAAGCAAACTCCCTTGTAGAGGCTATTTCTGCTTTTCCAGGCCCAACGCAGGGACCGTCTCGGCCCCTCGGTCCCCCGCTCGAGCCGCGTCCGCTGCGGCACGCTCGCGAACCCGGGGCTGGGCCGCGAACCCGGCCCCCGAAGCCGGCAAGCGCTCTGGCTACGACAAGGAGGCCGCGCGCCTACTCGTCCGCCTCGACGCCCGGCGCGACGATGTGCTGCGCTTCGCGCCGACGTCGAAGCGGGGCGGGCTGCACTGACAGGTCGACGGTCACACCCGGCTTCCCAGCGTCAACCTGAACGGCCATTCCCAGAGGAGAGCATCGATGCGAGAAGAAGAGCTCGTCGTACCGGTCACCGCATGTCCGGCGATGCGCTGGGGAAGTGACGCGATCGCACACCTGCTGTCGATCTTGGGCCTTCCCTACGTGAGCCTCGTGCCCGGGGCGAGCTATCGCGGCCTCCATGACAGCATCGTGAACTATTTGGGAAACAGCGACCCGTCGATCGTGCTTTGCCTCCACGAGGAGCACGCCGTCGCGATCGCCCACGGCTACGCGAAGGTGACTGGCCGGCCGATGGCTGTGGCTCTTCACAGCAACGTCGGCCTCATGCATGCGACGATGGCCATCTTCAACGCGTACTGCGACCGTGCCCCGATGCTCGTCCTCGGAGCAACCGGTCCGTTGGACGCCGCGCAACGCCGGCCATGGATCGACTGGATCCACACGGCTGCGGACCAAGGCGCATTGATCCGGAACTACTGCAAGTGGGACGACCAGCCCGCTTCGGTGGAGGCGGCGCTCGAGTCGATCGTCCGGGCCAACCTTCTCACCAACGCGTACCCGCAGGCGCCGACCTATGTCTGCCTCGATGCAACCCTGCAGGAGGCGGCGCTTGCTGCGGAGCCTCGAATGCCGTCTTTCGACAGGTGCACGGTGCCGATGCCGCCCGCTCCGAGCTCCGAAGCAGTCGACCGGGTCGCCGACGCGCTGCGTACTGCCCGTCGCCCGGTCGTGCTCGTCGGTCGCGTCGGTCGTAGCCAGGCGGCGTTCGATGCCAGAGTGCGCTTGGTCGAGCTTCTCGGCGCGTGCGCAGTCACCGACCTGAAGACTGCCGGCGCGTTTCCCACCAGGCATCGCCTTCACCCCGCCCCTCCGGGTACTCGTCTCTCGCCGGCTGCTTCGAGCCTGGTCCGTCGGTCGGATCTGGTCTTGAGCCTCGATTGGATCGACCTGGCCGGCACGCTTGCGGGGGTTTTCGGCGAACGGGGTGGGCATTCGGGACCGACCGTGATCTCCTGCACGAACGACCTGGCGCTGCACAATGGCTGGAGCAAGGACCACTTCCCGCTCCCTGCCGTCGACATGGCGATCACCGCCCATCCGGACCTCCTCGTCGACGCGCTCTTGGCATCGATCGACGACGGAGAATCCCAGGAGAGCGACGGGTGGCCGGGGCACGTGGAAGGTGCGCGGGAGCTCGTCGAGACGGGCGGTGACGAGATCACGCTGTCCCGGTTGGCGGCAGCGCTCCGAAGCGCGCTTGCGGGTCACGATGTCACGTACTCGGGGTTGCCGTTGGGATGGAACGGCGGCGACCTCGACGTCGTCGGTCCGCTTGACTACCTCGGCCGCGACGGTGGCGGTGGCGTGGGCTCGGGACCGGGTATTGCCGTCGGTGCGGCGCTCGCGCTGGAAGGTCTGGGTCGCCTCCCCGTCGCAGTCCTCGGCGACGGGGACTTCCTGATGGGCTCGTCGGCACTGTGGACGGCGGCTCATCATCGGCTGCCGCTTCTCGTCGTCGTAGCGAACAACCGGTCGTATTTCAACGACGAGGTGCACCAGGAGACGGTGGCAGCCATGCGGGGAAGGCCGGTAGAGAACCGGTCCGTCGGACTGCACCTCCGGGACCCGGATCCCGACCTTGCGGGGCTGGCGCGCTCGCTCGGCCTGAACGGCCACGGGCCGTGCCGTGACGCCGGCGAGTTGAAGGCAGCGCTCGAGGCCGCCGTGGCACAGGCGCTCGCGGGCGGCGCGGTGGTCGTGGACGTGCTCGTCGGCGCCAGCGGCTATCCAGGGAACCACGAGCGCCCCCGCGACGGGCGACGTGGCTGACCGAGCGGGTGAGGTTCACGAAGATCGCGATCAGCCTGGCAGACGACGTGCTCGCGGCCGCCCGCCGGCCGGTCGATGTGGGCCGTGCGAGCTCGCTCTCCGATTCCGTCGCCTCCACGCTGGCCGAACGTAAAGGCTACGACGAATGGGCGCAGGCCCTGCTCGACGAAGTGCACGCGGCCGGACTTCCCGTCGACATCCCGGCCGGCCCCTTGGCTCAGATCAGGCGTGGCGGTCAGGCCTCCACCAGGTCCGCTTCGCACGGACGCTGCACGTGGTCAACATCACCGTCCCGGCCCTCGAACCGAACGCCGAGGCCGCCGGCATCCCGTGTGGGCAGCGAGGCACTCGCGACCCTGTCTGCGCGAGCGTGGTGCTCGATGCCCGCCGACGCGACCAGACGGTGATCACCAGCGATCCGGCTGATCTCCGCGACGTGGATGCCCACGTTCGCAACACCGAGA
>JAJYGM010000271.1 GCA_021785095.1 Actinomycetes bacterium | reverse complement strand
CTTCCTCGAATCTCGCGGCCTGCTCGTCCCTGAGCGGACGCCGTCGGGCTACCGCAAGTTCTACGACCATGACGTGGAGCGCCTCCGCTGGATCCTGCGCCAGCAACGCGAGCACTTCCTCCCGCTGAAGGTCATCAAGGGCCGGCTCGAAGGTGCCGAGGTGACGGCTGAACCTTCCTCGTTGTTCGACACCGCTGAGCCACCGCCAGCCGTCCTCGGACATCCGTCCAGGTCCGGTCTCGCGAGCGTCGGCGCAGGCGGCTCGCAAGCAAGGAACGGGACGCACCCGTCGACCGGGCACCTGACCGAGCAGCACGAGCCCGCCTTGGCGTCTGCCAGAGTCGTGACGATGCAACGTCACGCCTCGGAGAAGGGCGACGCCGTGCAGTGGT
This sequence comes from Actinomycetes bacterium, assembly GCA_021785095.1. The sequence continues at coordinate 11,102 of JAJYGM010000271.1, read as the reverse complement.
CGAGTCATGCTGATCGCGGCCCCTCCTTCGGCGAGGTGCGTGGTGCCGCCCCCGACGCGGGACAGGGTGACTCCCTCGGCGAGGCGGCGGGAGTACCAGATCCGGTACCACCGACCGCTGCTGCGGCGCCTGTGACTCCTGGCACGGCGTCGGCACCTTCGGACCCTGATCGGCCTGCCTCTCCCGCGCCGCCGCGAGCTTCGGGGTCGCAGCTCGTCGATAGCGGGCTCGCAGGTGCCTCGCTCACGGTCGGGGAGCTTGCCCAGGCGAGCGGTCTGCGCGTCGACGAGGTGGAGGAGCTCGAGTCGTTCGGCCTCATCGAAGGGCGGGACGTTGCCGGGGTCCACTGCTTCGACGAGGAGGCGCTCGTTCTCGCCGGCCTCGCAGCAGCCTTCGCCCGCTACGGCGTCCAAGCTCGGCACCTGCGGATCTTCAAGCACGCTGCCGAGCGCCAGTCCGGCCTGTACTCCCAGGTCGTGATGCCACTTTTGCGCCAGCGCAACCCCACCGCGCGGGCGCGCGCGCACGAGGACCTAGCGAAGTTGGCCGAGCTTGGGACCTCGCTGCAGGCGTGCTTCTCCCGGGCGATCCTCCGCGACCTCACCGGAGGATGAGCGAGCCCGGCTCGACCGGGTCACTGGTGGTCTCCGGCGAGGAGCTCGCGGCCATCACCGACCGGCTCGGACGCGAGATCACAGAGGACCATCCCGAGGGCATCGTGCTCGTCGGGCTGTTGAAGGGCAGCGTCTGCCTGGCGGCAGACCTCGTCCGCAGCATCGAGGTGTCCTGCTCGATCGACTTCCTCTGCCTGACGCCGTACGGAGCAGGTGGTCAGCGCGTCCACCTGTCGAAGGACCTCGATGTCGACGTGACCGGCAAGGACGTCGTGCTCGCGGTCGACATCGTCGACCGCGGCCTGACCGTGAGCTACGTGCACCGCCTCCTCACCGAGCGTGGGGCTCGCTCTGTCGACGTGTGCGCGCTCCTCGACCGGCGTGTGAAGCGCCTGCTGCCGGTGGAGCTCCGCTACGTCGGGCGCACGATCGGCGAGGAGTACGTCGTCGGGTACGGCCTCGATCTGGACGAGCGCTTCAGGAACCTGCCGGACCTGCGCGTGATCGACCCTCAGCAGATGAAACATGCTCCTCCTGCGAGCGTGGAACTGCTCTTCGAGCGGTAAGTTTCACGCATGGTCGAAGTTCGACTCTCAGCCGTTCGAGTCGATCTGCAGTCGAGCACCCCGGTCGTGCTGCTCGAGGAGACCGAGGGAGCCCATCGCTCCCTGCCGATCTTCGTCGGTGCGCCGGAAGCCACCTCCATCGCGTTCGCCCTCCAGGGTGTGGAGCTGCCCCGGCCCATGACTCACGACCTCATGTCGCAACTGCTCACGACGTTCGGCGCCCGCCTCGAGCGCGTGGTCGTCACGAAGCTCGTCGAGTCCACGTTCTTCGCCGAGTTGCAGCTGAGCTCCGGTGGCGCGAGTCATGCCGTCTCCTGCCGTCCCTCGGACGGCATCGCGCTCGCTCTTCGTGTGCACGCGCCTCTCTACGTCGCCGACGAGCTCATGGACGCCGAAGGGCTCATGATCGAGCCGGACGAGGACGACGTCTCGGATCAGTCGAACCCTGAGGAGATCGTGGGGGAGTTCCGGGAGTTCCTCGACACGGTCCGCCCCGAAGACTTCACGGGCTGACGCACGTCATCACCGGTTCCGCCGTACCGAGACGATCGCGATCGCGAGCAGTCACGCCCAAGCGTCAAGCTCCGGTCGAGGTTCGGCCCTCGGCCTGATCGCGCCAGCAAGCACCTACCGGGCAACGGCAACTCCCAACCGGTGATCGACGTTGACTGTTGGCCTCCTGACCCTTAACCTAGTGACGCAGGTGTAGTTACGACGCTGTCGTCCGGATCTCCTCCTTCGGGGCGACCGGCAACCAAGGAAGTGGGGGCCGAGATGCCAGGTGCAGGGTCCGAGCAGGGCTACCGGGGACCCCAGGTCTGCAAGATCGTCGGCATCACCTACCGGCAGCTCGACCACTGGGACCGCACCGGTCTGCTCCGCCCGTCTCTCGCGGCAGCGCGGGGCAGCGGCACCCAACGCCTCTACTCGTACAAGGACGTCGTCGTCCTCAGGATCATCAAGCAGCTGCTCGATTCCGGGGTCACGCTGCAGCGGGCACGGAAGGCGATCGACTTCTTCCGCGACTCGGTCGGCGACGACCTCGCCTCGGCCAACCTCGTGCTCGGAGCGTCGGACTCGGTGCTCGCGAGGGACGGCGACGAGCTCCTCGACCTCCTCCGGGGCGGGCAGGGCGTCTTCAACGTGGTCCCGCTCTCGGGTGTCGTCGACGACGTCCGGCACCGCATCGTCGAGCTCGGCGCCGAGGCGCACGAGGCGACCGCCACCGCTGAGCCGGCTCCGGAGAGCACCCGCCAGCACCACGGCCCGACGGATCGGCAGGCCCGAGCTCGTTGACGCAGTTCGCTCACGACGCCGAGCGTTTCTTTGCGGAGCTGCTCGACTACTACCAGGTCGCCTGGGAGTACGAGCCCGTCGAGTTCGTCCTTGCCTGGGCCCCCGACGGAACGCCGGCGGCGGGTTTCCGGCCAGACTTCTACCTCCCGGCGCACGACATGTTCGTCGAGCTGACGACGCTCCGCCAGGACCTCGTGACCGACAAGAACCGGAAGGTGCGAGAGCTCGAGCGCCTCTACCCGGGCGTCAACGTGAAGATCCTCTACCGGCGCGACGTCGAGGACCTGTTCGAAAAGTACCCGTGGTCCTGCCCCATTAGATTGGCCGGGTGAGCCCGAAGCACAGTCCGCTGGCTGACGAGCACGCTGCGCTCGGGGCCAAGCTCGTCGACTTCGGCGGCTTCGAGATGCCGCTCTCGTACCCCGAGGGCACGATCGCCGAGCACCTCGCCTGCCGGCGCGCGGTTGCGGCCTTCGACGTGAGCCACCTCGGCACGGTGCGCGTCACCGGCGTTGCCGCCTTCGACCTCTTGCAGGAGAGCCTCTCGAACGACTTGCGCAAGGTCGCACCCGGTCGCGCGCAGTACACGCACCTGCTCGACGACGAGGGCGGCGTGCTCGACGACATCATCGTGTGGTGGGTCGACGAGGACCGCTTCGATGTGATGCCGAACGCCTCGAACACCGATCGGGTCCGGGCTGCCGTCGGTGGTGATGACGTCACGGCCGAGCGTGCCGTTGTCGCGGTGCAAGGCCCAGCCGCACGCGAGACGCTCGCGAAGGTGGCGCTGGAGGCGGCAGGGGTGAGGCGTTTCGGGGTTGTGGGGTTCGACTACGAAGGAGCTCGGTGCGTCGCCGCCGGCACGGGCTACACCGGCGAGGACGGCGTCGAGTGCGCCGTGCCGGCCGATGCCGCTCCGGCGTTCTGGCGCGCCGTGCTCGCTGCAGGCGCGCAACCGGCGGGCCTCGGTGCACGCGACACGCTCCGGCTCGAGGCCGGACTCCCGCTCCACGGCCACGAGCTCGGCCCGGGCATCACGCCGCTCGAGGCGGGTCTCGGGTGGGTGATCGGCTGGGACAAGCCCACCTTCCGAGGCCGCGCCGCCCTCGAGCGCATCCGGTCGTCGGGTGGTCCTGCGCGCCGCCTCGTCGGGCTGCTCACCCACCAGCGGCGGCCGCCTCGCGAAGGCGACGTCATCCTCCGGGCGGGTTCCGCGATCGGCCGGGTCACGAGCGGGAACTACTCTCCCGTGCTGGAGCGGGGGATCGCACTCGGGTTCGTGCCGGCTGCAACGGCAGAGGGCGACGAGGTCGAGCTCGACCTTCGGGGCAACCCGGCTGCGGCCCTCGTCGTGAAGCCACCTTTCCAACGCCTCGATCCCGACACCGGAGCCCCTCGCACGTGACCGCACCCTTCGTGCCGCACACCGACGCCGAGGTCGCCGCCATGCTCGGCGATCTCGGGCTCGAGAGCCTCGACGAGCTGTTCGCGACGATCCCGGCCGCCCTCCGCTTGGCGGGCGGCCTGGACCTGCCACCGCAGCAGAGCGAAGCCGACGTCGTCGATCGGCTGGTCGATCTCGGCGAGCACAACCGGCCCGCCGGGCGGGGCGCCGGTGGCCTCGTGTGCTTCGCCGGCGCAGGCGCCTACGACCACGAAGTCCCCGCCGCCGTGCGCTCACTCGCCTCTCGCTCGGAGTTCGTGACGGCTTACACCCCCTACCAGGCCGAGGTGGCACAAGGGGTGCTGCAGGCGCTCTTCGAGTACCAGACGATGATCGCCCGGCTGGCGGGTCTCGAGATCGCGAACGGCTCGCTCTACGACGGTGCCGCGTCGCTTGTCGAAGGGGTCAACCTCGCCGTGGCGGCGACCGGGGACCGGCGCGTGCTCTGCTCGGCCGGAGTCAATCCACGTTGGCGGGCTGTGCTCGCCACGTTCTCGAAGGGTTCGGGACACGATGTCGTGACCCTCCCGTTGCGCGACGGGGTCACGGACTGGTCGGCGGCAGTCGCTCGACCCGCCTCGGCCGGCGCCGTGGTCGTCGGCTTTCCGAACTACCTCGGTTGCATCGAGGACCTCGCTGCCGCCCGCGACCTGGCCGACCGCACGGGAGCGCGGCTCGTCGTGTGTGCCGATCCGATCGCGAGCGGGCTGCTCCGCACGCCCGGGAGCCTCGGTGCGGACGTCGTCGTCGGCGAGGGGCAGCCTCTCGGTATCGCGCTCGGCTACGGGGGGCCCTACCTCGGGCTGTTCGCGTGCCGCGCCGCCGACGTGCGGCGCCTCCCCGGTCGCCTCGTCGGCGAGACCGTCGACGCCGACGGGAAGCTCGCCTACGTCACCACCCTGCGGGCGCGCGAACAGGACATCCGGCGTGAGAAGGCATCGAGCAACGTCTGCACGAACCAGACGCTGATGGCGGTGACCGCCGCCATCCAGCTCGGCTGGCTCGGCACCTCCGGCCTCCGCGAGATCGCGTTGCGCTCCGCCCGGGCCGCCCGCTACGCGCACGACAGCCTCGCCGCCATCGACGGCGTCGAGCCCCTCTCGCCGCATCCCTACCTCCGGGAGTTCGCTCTCCGCCTGCCTGTCGACGCCGAGGTCGCCATCGAGCGCCTCGTGGACGAGGGATACCTCGCCGGTGTCGCCGTCAGGGATGGCTTCGCAGGCACGGATGCAGAGGGCTGCCTCCTCGTCGCCGCCACCGAGCGTCGCACGCGAGGTGAGATCGACGGCTTCGCGGCAAGCTTGGAGAAGGCGATCCGATGAGCAGTCAGACCGATCCCGCCTCGAACGGCCAGCCGGGCCCTCGGCCGATCAGCGCCGTGGCGGGCGGCCGCGCATCGAGCGCACCGGTCGTCGGGCGCGACACCGAGCCCACGCTCTTCGAGCTCTCGGTGCCCGGGCGCCACGCAGCGTCCTTCCGCACGACGCAGATCCCCGAGTGGGCGGCGGAGGAGCTGGTGCCGGCGCAGTACCTCGCCGAGACTCCGGTCGACCTTCCCGACGTCTCCGAGCGCGACCTCGTGGCGCACTTCACGAGGCTCACCCATCGCCAGTACTCCGTCGACCTCGGGGCCTACCCGCTCGGGTCCTGCACCATGAAGTACAACCCGAAGGTCTGCGACGAGGCGGCGTCGGCGGCCGCCTTCGCCAACGTCCACCCGGCGGCGCCGCCTGCCTGCACCCAGGGATGGTTGGAGGTCCTCGTCGAGCTCGAGGAGAGCCTGTGCGCCATCACGGGCATGTCGGCAGCCACGCTGCAGCCGGCGGCCGGCGCGGCGGGTGAGCTGACAGGGCTGTTGCTGATGCGGGCTTACCACGAGTCACGCGGCGAGGACCGGACCCGCGTCATCATCCCCGACTCGGCCCACGGGACGAACCCGGCCTCGGTGACGCTCGGCGGCTACGAGGTGACGACCGTCGGCACGAACGACCGCGGCGGCGTCGATCTCGACAGCCTCCGTGCTGCCCTCGGCCCGGACGTCGCCGGGATCATGCTCACGAACCCGAACACGCTCGGCCTCTTCGAGGAGGACATCGTCGAGATCGCGACGGCTGTGCACGAAGTCGGCGCCCTGCTCTACTACGACGGCGCCAACCTCAACGCGATCCTCGGGGTGGTGCGGCCGGGCGACATGGGTTTCGACATCGTCCACCTCAACCTGCACAAGACGTTTGCGACCCCTCACGGCGGCGGCGGACCCGGAGCCGGACCCGTCGCCGTCAGCGCACGTCTCGCCGACTTCCTGCCCGGGCCACGCCCCGCTCGCCTCGACGACGGGAGGTTCGCCTGGGCGCAGCCGGCGGCCTCGATCGGTCGGATCCACGGCTGGCACGGCAACGCGCTCGTCCTGCTCCGTGCGTGGACCTACATCCGGCTGCACGGGGCCGAGGGGCTCCGGGGTGTGGCGGAGACCGCCGTACTCAACGCCAACTGGCTGAAAGAGAAGCTCCGCGGCACCTTCGACCTGCCCTACGACCGCCCGGTCATGCACGAGTGCGTCGTCTCCGCCGAGTCGCTCGACAAGGCGACCGGCCTGCGCGCGCTCGACGTCGCCAAGCGCCTCCTCGAGCTCGGCTTCCACTCCCCGACGGTGTACTTCCCCCTCATCGTCCACGAGGCCCTCATGATCGAGCCGACCGAGACCGAGAGCCCGCAGACGCTCGCCGCTCTCGCGGACGCACTCCTGCTCGTCGCACGGGAGGCGACCGAAGAGGGAGCGGCCGGCGAGGCGAGACAGGCGCCTCGGACGACGCCCGTCCGGCGGGTGGACGAGGCGAGAGCAGCGCGACGACTGGTCGCGACCTACGACCAGCGCTCCTGAGGCGCTCTTCGACGCGGGGCTACGCGGCCTGAGCAGGCCTACCGCTCGGGCGAGATCCCGCCCATGTCGCGCACGGAGCATCCCGCTTGCCGGGCTCAGTCGAGCAGGTCGGGCTGCTCCCTCACGATGCGCTCGTAGAGCGGCTGGAAGCTGAACCACCCGGCCAGGTGCGAACCCACCTGGGACTGCGTGAGCTCGGCCATGTCGGCATCGATGAGCTTCGGGGTGCCGGCCGCTTCGGCCAGGAGCTGGACCTGGCACGACCGCTCCATCGTGACGAACCACCAGGCGGCCTCGTCCACGGAGTGCCCGACCGTGAGCAGCCCGTGGTTGCGCAGGATGACCGCCTTGTTCTCACCGAGAGCGTGCGCGATGCGCTTGCCCTCCTCGATGTCGAGCACGACGCCGGTGTAGTCGTCGAAGACGGCGTGGTCCTCGTAGAAGGCGCACACGTCCTGGGTGATCGGGTCGAGGCGACGACCGAGCGTCGACCAGGCACGACCGTACGTCGAGTGAGTGTGCGCCGCCGCCACGACATCAGGACGGGCGGCGTGCACCTGGGAGTGGATTGCGAAGGCGGCACGGTTGAGCGGTGCGTCCTCTCCGATCACGTCACCGTTCTCGTTCACGAGGATGAGGTCCGAGACCCGGATGTGGCCGAAGTGCATGCCGAACGGGTTGACCCAGAAGTGGTCGGTGAGGATGGGGTCCCGCGCCGTGATGTGGCCGGCGACACCCTCGTCGAATCCGAAACGGGAGAACAACCGGTAGGCAGCCGCCAACTTCTGCTTGCGCTGGAGGCGCTCCTGCTCGAGGTCGGCCGCGCCCGGCTCGATCGGGACGTTCATCGACTCAGCCATCGGCTCCTCCTCGATCGCGTCTCACCGAGCTCGTGGCACACGAGGCTAATGCAAGATGTTCGCGACCCTCGCAACGACGATCGCGGCGGTGATGAGCGAGATCCCCGACTGCACGAGGAAGAGCATCTTCGCCCAGCGCGACAAGGGCATGGTGTCGGTGGGGCTGAACGCGGCTGCGTTCGTGAACGACGTGTAGAGGTAGTCGAAGAACTCCGGCTCCCAGTCGTGTGACGCCATGTCCGGGTTCACCTGCTGGGGGAACATCAAATCGGGATGCGGTCGGAGCCCCGCCGCACGTCCGGCCGGGCCGCCGCGGTCGAACTCCCAGTACCAGAAGCCGAACACGATGACATTTGTCCCCCAGATCGATGCACCCGACAGCAGCAGCGGACCCGCTTGGCCGACGCTGTGCTTGCCCTCGAGGAGGGCGTTCAACAAGAGGACGAGGGACCACGCGTTCGCGATGCTGATTGCAGCGACCAGCATGAGGGTGACGATGCGCAGTGCCTGGGAACGCCGGACGATACGGCCTGGGTTCGCGACGACGAGCGCCACGAGGATCAGTCCCTCCAACACGGGCATGAGCCAGTGCGGCTGCATGCCCAGGTCCGACGGCAGCGCGATCTGCAGCCCGATCGCGACGAGGACGGCGACCGCCATCTGCCCCCGGTGCTCGCCTCGTGTCTCGCGCCGCCAGGCGGGCAGGACGTGCGGATAGCCGTGATGGAGAGCTTGCGGGCGCTCCTCGGGCGTTGCCACGTCCCGCGACACGACTGCAGCGTAGGTGACGGGGGCGGGAAAGAGCAGGAGGGGTGGCTCGCCTACGGTCAGCAGAGGCCGGTAGCCTTGTCCCGGTGCGCGCCACCTGGCTCTCGACGCGGGCGATCAAGCTGCACGCGACCCTGATCGTGGTCGTCGCCGCCTGCCTCTTCCTCGGGTGGTGGCAGCTGTCGCGAGCGCTCGGCGGTAACGGCTTGAGCTGGGTCTACACGTTCGAGTGGCCCTTCTTCGCCCTCTACGCCTTCTACATGTGGTGGAAGCTGCTTCACGAACCCCTCTCCGAGACGCGTGCCCCCGAACTTGCAGCCTCCCGGAAGCGGGAGGAGGCTCACCGCATGCTCGTCGATCAGCTCCTCATCGAGCGCCCGCTCGAGGACCGCGTGGAGGGGCTGGGCTTCGACCCGTACGACGAGTCGGATCCGGAGCTGGCGGCGTACAACCGCTATCTCGCCAGCCTGCACCAGGCCGATGTGAGCAGCCGCGGGCGCGCAGCGGCGAGTCGCCCGGCGGCCCAGTCGTGAGCATCCGGTCGTGAACGCCCCGCGCGAGCTCCTCACGGACAGGGGCTTTTCGGGCGCGCTCTTCCGCTACCGGGTCATGGCCTACGTCGTCGGCGTGATGCTGCTGTTCCTCTGCGTCGTGGCGATCCCGCTCCAGTTCGCGGCAAACTCACCTCAGGTCGCGAACGTCGGTTTCACGATCCACGGCATCCTCTACATCATCTACCTGCTGAGCGTGGCGGACCTCGCGAGGCGGGCGAAGTTCCGCCTCGGCGAGCTCGTCGCGCTCGTGTGTGCCGGATTCCTTCCAGGGCTGGCCTTCTATGTCGAGCACCGCACCGCCTCGCGGTTGCTCGCCCGGGACGAGTTCTCCGAGATCGACGCCTGACCGCCGGCGCAGCCGCCGCGCAGGGTCAGCCGACGGTTCCGAACACCTCCGCCAGCTCCGAAGGGACCGCTGTCTCGAGCTGGTCATAGCGGCACGAGAGCGGGTCGCGGTCCGTTCGCCAGCGCAAGAAGGTGGTGGCGTGGCGGAACCTGTCGCCCTGCAGGTGGTCGTAGGCGACCTCGCAGACGAGATCGGGCCGGAGCGGCTCAAAGGAGAGGTCCTTCCCGGCGTTCCAGCGGCTGTGAGCACCGGGCACTCGCGACGGCGCGACCTCCGGGGGCTGCGCCCAGGCCCACGGATGCCCGTCGAAGTCGGCCATGCGGTAGGGCTCCAGCTCCTCGATGAGCTCGAGGCGCCGCGCGTCGGTGAACGACGACGTCACGCCGACGTGCTGCAGGCGACCGGCGTCGTCGTAGAGGCCGAGCAGCAGCGAACCGATGCGCCGCCCGGTCTTGTGCCACCGGAAGCCGGCGACGACGCAGTCCGCTGTCCGAGCGTGCTTCACCTTCGTCATCACGCGCTTGTCCTCGCAGTACTCGAGCGACTCGCTCTTCACGACGACCCCGTCCAGCCCCGCCCCCTCGAAACGCGAGAACCAATCCGCCGCCACCTTCACATCCCGGGTCGCCGGCGTGACGTGTACGGAGCCCCCGGCGCTCCCGAGGACGGCCTCGAGGCGGCGCCGGCGCTCCCCGAAGGGCACGCGGCGCAGGTCCTCGTCTCCGATCGCAAGCAGATCGAAGGCGACGAACGACGCCGGCGTCTCACCGGCGAGCTTGCGGACCCGGGAATCGGCCGGGTGGATGCGCTGGAGCAGGGCGTCGAAGTCGAGGCCGTCGGGTCCGGCGATCACCACCTCGCCATCGACGACGCACTGGCCCGGCAGGCGCTCGAGCAGCTCGGCGACGAGCTCGGGGAAGTAGCGCGTGAGCGGCCGTTCGTTGCGGCTGCCGAGCTCGATCTCGTCGCCGTCACGGAACACGATGCAGCGGAAGCCGTCCCACTTCGGCTCGTACACGAGCCCGGCTCCCTCGGGGAGCGTCTTCGAGAGCTTCGCCAGCATCGGTGCGACGGGGGGGTTGACGGGGAGGTTCACGTCTCGCTCCTGCGGTGCACGGCGTGGACCCTTGCCTGGTCCCGCGGGCGGATCACGATGCGGTCGATGTCGACATGTGAGGGGCGTGTCACGACGAAGGCGATGCACTCCGCCACGTCTTCGGCCCGAAGCGGCGTCATCCCCTGGTACACGGCCTCGGCTCGTGCCTCGTCCCCGCCGAAGCGCACGACGGAGAACTCCGTCTCCACCATTCCGGGGGCTATCTCGCAGACCCGCACCGGTTGGCCGAGCAGCTCGAGGCGGAGGACGTCGGTGAGGGCGCGGAGGGCGTGCTTGGCGGCGTTGTAGCCGCCGCCGCCCACATACGGCTCGAAACCCGCCACGGATCCGACGTTCACGACGTACCCGTCCCCCGAGGCGACCAGCTTCGGCAGCAACGCCTTCGTCATCCGGAGGGTACCCATCACGTTCGACTCGTACATCGAGCGCCACTTGGACTCGTCGGCCGCCTCGATCCGCTCGGCACCGAGGGCCCCGCCGGCATTGTTGACGAGGACGTCGCACCGTTCGACCGTCGCGCAGAAGTCGTCCACCGAGGCCGGATCGGCGACGTCGAGCCGGCGCGCCCGTGCCGTGGCGCCACCATCGCGCTCGAGCGCGAGCTCGGCCGCAAGGGTCTCGATTCGATCGACCCGGCGCGCCCCGAGCACGACCTC
>JAJYGM010000531.1 GCA_021785095.1 Actinomycetes bacterium | reverse complement strand
GAACAGGTGCTGTCCGGCACGAACGGTGGCGCCAGCGCGCTAGACGGAGTGCATGGAACTGCGCATCTTCACCGAACCGCAGCAGGGCGCGACGTACGACCAGCTGCTCGGCGTCGCACAGGTGGCCGAGGAGCTCGGGTACGGGGCTTTCTTCCGCTCCGACCACTTCCTCCGCATGGGGGCCGGCGATCCCGGTCCGGGGCCGACGGAGTCGTGGGTGACGCTCGGCGCGCTGGCGCGTGAGACGTCGACGATCCGGCTCGGCACCCTTCTCACGTCGGCCACGTTCCGGCACCCCGGCATGCTCGCGATCGAGGTTGCACAAGTCGATGCCATGAGCGGCGGCCGTGTGGAGCTCGGGCTCGGCGCCGGGTGGTTCGCGGAGGAGCACCACGCGTACGGCGTCCCGTTCCCCGGCATCGGTGAGCGCTTCGATCGGTTGGAGGAGCAACTGGCCGTGATCACCGGGCTGTGGCAGTGCGAGCCAGGTGAGAGGTTCTCGTTCGAGGGACGCCATTACCGCCTCGAGAACAGCCCGGCCCTGCCGAAGCCGGTCCAGTCGCCCCGTCCTCCCGTGATCGTGGGCGGCCACGGGACCCGCCGCACGCCGGCGCTCGCTGCGCGGTTCGCGGACGAGTTCAACGTCGCGTTCGGATCCGCCGATGACTGCCGCCGTCTCTTCGGGCTCGTCGATCAGGCGTGCGAGCAGATCGGCCGCAGCCCGTCGTCCTTGCGAAGATCGGCAGCGCTCGTCCTCTGCTGCGGTTCTGACGAGGCAGAGTTCCGGCAGCGTGCTGCCGCCATCGGGCGTGAGCCCGAGGAGCTGCGAGAGCACGGAGCGTGCGGCACCGCCCAGGAGGTCGTGGACGTACTGTCGCGCTACGGGGAAGCCGGTGTCTCCCGGGTCTACCTGCAGGTGCTCGATCTCGACGACCTCGATCACCTGCGTCATGTCGCGAAGGAGGTCATGCCGTGCGTGTAGCGGTGCTCACCGGCGGGGGAGACTGCCCCGGCTTGAACGCGGCGATCCGAGCGGTCGTCCGAAAGAGCGTCGTCCGGTTCGAGGACGAGGTGATCGGCTACCTCGACGGCTGGCGCGGTGTGCTCGAGGGCGACAGCATGCCGCTCGACATAGAGAGGTGTCGCGGCATCCTGCCGAGGGGCGGCACGATCCTCGGCACGTCCCGCACGAACCCGTACACGATCGACGGGGGCCCCGAGCGCGCGATGGCGACGCTCGAGCGAGACGGAGTGGATGCGCTCATCGCCATCGGCGGTGAGGACACGCTCGGCGTGGCCGACCGGCTGGCGGCATCCGGTATGCCCGTCGTCGGCGTACCGAAGACGATCGACAACGACCTGTCGGGCACGGACCTCACGATCGGCTTCGACACAGCGGTGCAGATCGCAGCCGAGGCGATCGACAGGTTGCACACGACTGCCGAGTCGCACGACAGGGTGATCGTCTGCGAGGTGATGGGCCGCCATGCCGGCTGGATCGCGACGTATGCCGGCATCGCCGGCGGTGCCACGGCCATCCTCGTGCCCGAGGAGCCCTTCGACATCGATGCCGTGTGCGAGTACCTGCGCCACCGGCACTCCTTCGGGCGATACGCCTCCATCGTGGTGACGGCCGAAGGCGCTCTGCCGGCCGAAGGCACCATCACGGTCGCCTCGCCGGAGCTCGACCAGTTCGGGCACCCCCGCCTCGGGGGCATCGGCAACACGGTCGCGGCCGAGATCGAGCGACGCACCGGCTTCGAGTCGCGGGTCACCATCCTCGGGCACATCCAGCGGGGTGGCACCCCGAGCGCGTTCGACCGAGTGTTGGCGACACGCTTCGGGACTGCCGCCGCCGACGCCGTCCACGAGGGTGCGTGGGGCGAGATGGTGGCGCTGCACGGCGCTCGCATCGAACGGGTCCCCATCGCCGACGCCGTGGCGACGCTGAAGACGCTCGACGCGGAGCTGTTCCGCTCGGTCGCGGAGGTGTTCTTCGGCTGAGCCGACGGGCGGTGGCCCCGGGGGCAGAGGGGCCCCCACCCGTCAATGAGCGACGGTACCAGTGCTCAGGCGGGCGTGCTCGCCGAGATGTCAGCCGTCTGCCGTACCGTTTACGGGTGGGTCGTCGACCGGGAAGAGCGAGTCGATACCCGTGATGGCGAGGATGCGCTGGATCCTGCCCGGGACCGCACGCAGCCGTACCTCGCCGTCGGAGGTGTCGGCCCGCTTGCGGGCCATGATGAGCACCGAGATGATCGTCGAGTCGATGAACGAGAGCTCGGCCAGGTCGAGCAGGACCGACCCCTGCCCGTCGGCGAGCGCCTTGAGCAGCGCCTCGCGGAGCTCGGGAGCTGCGCGCAGGTCCATCTCTCCGGAGAGCCGGAGAAGCGGTGGCAGGGCGTCGGGGTCGCGCACGATCTCGAACATCACGGGCTCGTCCTCGTACGCCGGGGTGAAGCTGGTCATTCCGTGACGGCCTCCCGGGCTATGGCCGCGTACGGGCTGAGGGGCCACGGTGTTGGCGGACCGCCTCGGAGTTGCACGCAGAACTCGTCGAGGAACCAGTCCCGGAACGCCTTTGTGGCGGGCGACGACGTGAGGGTGAGCAGGTGCTGGCCCTGACGGCAGTACTCGTCGGCCTCGTCGAGTGCGGTCGCGAGACGCTTGATGTCATCTTCGCTGTCATGGGGGAGGCGCCATTCCAGCCTGTCGATGACCGGATCGTCCTCGGTCCTCGCTCGCTCGAAGCGCTCCGCCTGGGAGTTGCCGAAAGCCCCGTAGCTCGCCTGCAACTCGTCGATGAGGTGCATGAGCTGAGACGGCACGTCGGGCACGTGGTTCTCGCGGCTGAGCACGATCAGCGCGAACTCCCTGCGGAGATCCTTCAATTCGTCGTCGGTGCGGGCCCACAACGTCACAGGGATGTCGAGCAGGGTGATGTCGACGAGCCTGTGTTCCGGCTCCTCGCCCGGCGTCACGCGCTCCTCCCGACCGACTCGCTCGGTTGCACGAGGCGCAGCATCGGATCGCCGGACCTCGCCGAACGGCCGCGCTGGCCGGCGAGGCTGATCTCAGCATCGAGCCCGGAGCTCCCGGCGCGGCGTGAGCGCTGCTTCCGCGGCGCCGCGTCGAATTCCGCCCAGACGACCTTGCCGCGCGGGCGCGGCTCCCATCCCCACGAGGAGGCGAGCGCGGAGACGAGGTGCAGTCCGCGACCGGTCGTGCTGGACGAAGCGTGCCCCCGCGGCGCCGGCATGGCGTCCGAAGAGTCGCACACCTCCAACCGCACGGTGTCTCCTGACTCCGTCACGTGGAGCTCGATCTGGGAGCGCGCGTGCAACACCGCGTTCGTCACGAGCTCGCTCAGTACGACGCTCACGTCGTAATCGAGATCCTCGAGGCCCCACTGCTCCAGCTGCCGCGAGATCCAGCGACGCGCCCGTCCGACGCTGGCCGGGTGCGGATCGAGCATGATCTCGGCTGATCGCACATCGTTCATCGTATGGCCTCGCGTGCTCCGGTGGGCCGATCCTGGGGCATTTCTCCGGCCATCAGCCGACATCGTAGGAGGCGGTTGCGGGCGCGCCGGCGCAGGCGGACCGCTACGGTGCTTGGCGCAGAGACCGGGCAACAGCAAAGGAGACCTCACGGAGATGTCTGAGGGGCTGTCACGTGTTCGGCTCGATCCGGCGGAGATCGAGGGGAGGCTCGGCGAGGGTTATGAGGGATGGCAGGCCACCGAGGTCGAGGGGAAGGGGTGGTTCCTCGAGAAGGAGTTCCGTTTCTCCGGGTTCGTGGAGGCATTCGCGTTCATGACCGGAGTCGCGCTCGAGGCGGAGAAGCTCAACCACCATCCCGACTGGTCCAACGTCTACAACCGCGTGACGGTGCACCTCACCACGCACGACGCCGGCGGCCTCACCGAGCTCGACTTCGCACTCGCGAAGGCGGCCGATCGCCTCAGCCGGCCAGCCTGATCGCGAGAAGGCAGCAGTCGTCCCGCCGCCCACCCGGCGGCGTCGTCGCTGCCAGCACCTCGTCGGCGAAGGGACCAAGGTCCGCCGCCGCCGCCGCCGAGGCCGCTTGCTGCAGGCGCTCGAGCGAGTCCGACATGTCCTCGTCCGGCCGCTCGACAAGGCCATCGGTCATGAAGAGGCAGATGTCGCCCGGCCGTAGCTGGTGGTGCGCCTCGAAGGGCGCCGGTGGCAGGCTGCCGGCGAGCACACGGCCGCCGCACTCGTGCATCGCCGCCGTCCCGTCCCGCACGAGCAGCCAGGGTGGATGGCCGGCGCAGGTGGTGTGCAGCTCGAGGGTCGTGAGGTCGAGGAGGCCGAAGAACACGCTCACGATCGGATCGGGAACGTTCCACGCCGCCGAGTCGTTCGCGAGGAGGCCGCTCAGGCACTCCAGGGTTCCCACCGGGTCGTGGCCTTCGGAGGCGAACGCGAACAGCCCGTTGCGCAGGCGCGCCATGGCGCTCGCGGCCTCGACGCCGTGCCCGCCGACGTCGCCGACCACGAGGCCGAGGCGGCCGCCGTCGAGCTCGAAGGCGTCGTACCAGTCTCCGCCGACAGGCCCGGATTCGGCGGGCAAGTAGCGGCCGATCAGCTCCAACCCCGCGACTGCCGGCAAGCGGGTCGGCAGGAGCGCTCGCGTGAGGGTCTCTGCCAACGCCCGCTCGCGCTGGCGCTGGGTGAGATCCTCGACGAGGCGCCCGGCGCGGGCGGCGACCTCCAGCGCGAGGTCGAGGTCGCGAGCGGTGAAGCGATCGCGCTCCGAGCACGCAGCGAAGGTCATGACTCCGACCGGGCGGGAGTGGCTCTCGAGCGGGACGATCATGAGCGACCGAACGTCGAGGATCGCGGCGAACGGCGCGAACTTCTGCGGATCGACCGGGTCCTCGTCGTCAGCGCCGATCATGAGCGGCTGGAGGCTGTGAAAGACACGGTTGACGATGTCGAAGTGCTCCTCGACGCCGCTCGGGTTCACGATGGCGAGCTCTCTCTCGGTGAGCGCTCTCGTCTGTGCTGCGGCGACACGCTCGAACCTGCCGCCACGTTCGAGCAGCACCGAGCAGCGGTCGGCGAGACGCGGCACGACGAGGTGGACGAGCGTCTCGATGAGCTGCTCGGGAGTCGCGTACCGGTTCGTGAGGGCAAGGCTCGTCTCGACGAGAAACGCCTGCCGCTCCTGTTCCGCGGCAGCGCTCTCTGCCCCTTGTGCCCGGTCGAGCGCGACGCCGGCTTGTTCGGCGACGGCAGTCAGGTAGGCCCGCTCGTGCTCGTCGAAGCGATGGTCCGTCTCGTAGCCGATCGCCATGACTCCGAGGCGTCGGTCTGCGACGAAGAGAGGGAATCCGGCGAAGGCGTGCGTCGCGACCGAACGGAGCGCCGGCCAGCGGGAGACCAGCTCCTCCCTCGTCTCGACGAAGAGCGGGCCGCCGCCGGCGAGATGCGAGGCGGCAGGGTTCGAGTCGTCGAGCGGGATCTCGTCGAACGAGTCATCCCCGTTGCCGCCGGCCATGCGGACGAGGCGGCGATCGCGCAGCATCCAGATCCCGGCATGGGCGGAACCGGCAGAGCTGCCGGCTTCGGCGTGCTGCACGACGGTCTTGCAGACCTCGTGGACGTTGCGGGCATTCGCCAACGCGCTCGTGATGCGCTGCAGGGCCGCGAGGCGGTTCGCAGTGACCTCGGCCTCTCGCCGAAGCCTTCGCTCGGATTCGAACAGCTTCACGCGGTCGACGGCCGCCGCGATCGGGTAGGCGATCGTCTCCAGCAGCACCACCTCCTTCGTGGTGAAGCGGCCCGGCTCCCTGCTTCCGGCATGCATGACACCCTGGGCCTGGCCGGCGACGACGAGCGGCACTCCGACGATGGACTTGAGCCCGCTGTTGCGCAGCGTCGGGCTCCAGACCGGGAAGTGCTCGACGTCGTTCACGATGAGCGGCTGGCCGCTCGCGAGGATCCTCCCTGCAAAACCCTCGCCAGCCGGGATGTGCACCCCGATCTCCACTTCCTGTGTGAGCCCGACCGCTGCACGGGAGACCAGCTCGGAGCCGTCGTCGGAGGCGAGCAACACCGCGGCGGCGTCGACACCGAGACAGCGGGCGACCTCCGAGAGGGCGTCCCGGATCACCGCGTCGAGCGAGATCGCGGTGACTGCCTCGGAGGCGGCTCCCCGCAGGCGCTCGATCCACTCCTCCGCACGTTCGGCGAGCGAGCGGGCGGCCCGCTCGGCCGCAAGTGAGCGCGCGACATCCGGATCGAGCACGTGGGTGCTCTCAGCTGCGATTCCTCCCTGCTCCGCCATGGCCTCTCCAGCTGCGCCGATCCGATCACGGGCGCGGACGACAAGAGCGTCGACTGCGCCGGCTGGGTTCAGGGTAACGGCCAAGAGCTCCTCGGAGTCACGTTCGACGCAGCGGGCTGGGCCTGCTAGGCAGTCCGACGTTCACAAGTCGGACGCAAGGAGGCATCCGTTGCACGAGTGGACCGAGCAGACCGAGCAGCTCGCGGCAGCCGTTCTCGCGTACACGCAGGACCGCTTGCGCCTGCGGCCCGTCCCGCTCGACGGACCCCGCACCCCCGAAGAGCTCTCTGCCGAGGCCGGCGCAACGATCACGGCTGAGGGGATCGGTGGCGAGGAGGCTCTTCGGATCTTCGCGGACGTGCTCGCCCCTGCCTGCATCTCGATCGACCACCCTCGCTACTTCTCCTTCGTCCCGTGTGCCCCGACGCCCGCGAGCACGCTCTTCGACCTCGTGGTCGGTGCATCGTCGATCTACGGGGGGAGCTGGATGGAGGGGGCCGGGGCGGTCCATGCCGAGAACGAGGCGCTGCGCTGGCTCGCAGACCTGGCGGGCTTCCCACCCGGTGCGGGTGGCGTGTTCGTCCAGGGCGGGACGCTCGCCAACGTCTCCGCGCTGATCGCCGCGCGCCATGCGGCGGCGCGGGCGGGCGAGGGCGAACCGCGGGAGGTGAGCCGCGAGGGACGGCGTTTCGCCGTGGCCGCGAGCGCGGAGGCGCACTCGTCGGTGACGAGCGCTGCGAGCGCGATGGACGTCGACCTCATCGGTGTCGAGCCGGACGATTCCGGCCGCCTCACGGGTGTGGCGCTGTCAGAGGCGCTCGACCGGTCGGCCGCCGAGCATCCCGAGCGCGTTCCGTTCGCCGTCGTCGCCACCGCCGGCACGACGAACCTCGGGATCGTCGACGATCTTGCGGGGGTGGCAGAGGTCGCGCGGTCACGCGCGCTCTGGTTGCACGTCGACGGCGCGTACGGTGCCGCCGCGCTGGCCGCCCCGTCACGGCGCCATCTGTTCGACGGCATCGAGTCCGCCGACTCGTTCGTCGTTGATCCCCACAAGTGGCTCTTCGCCCCGTTCGACTGTGCCGCCCTCGTCTATCGCGATCCCGAGCTCGGCCGGCAGGCGCACCGCCAGCACGCCGCCTACCTCGAGCCGCTTCGGACCGGCGACGAGTGGAGCCCGTCGGACTACGCGCTGCACCTCACTCGCCGAGCGCGTGGGCTCCCGTTCTGGTTCTCTCTCGCGTCATACGGCTCCGACGCCTACTCGCAGGCCGTCGAGAGGACGCTGCAGGTGGCCGATCATGCCGCCGCGCAGGTCCGGCGCTCCCCGCACCTCGAGCTCGTGTCCGATCCGATGCTGTCCGTCGTCGCGTTCTACCGGACGGGATGGTCGGACGGGCAGTACTACGACTGGTCGTCGCGGATGCTCACCTCGGGCACGGCGTTCGTCGTGCCGACGACGCATCACGGGCGGACGGCGATCCGCCTTTGCATCGTCAACCCCCGGTCGACCGAGGAGGACATCGACACCGTCCTCGAGTCGCTCGCCGACTGACCGTCCCGACCTCCCGGCCCCGGCTCGTCCGACCGAGGCTGGGGAAGGCGCACGGGCCACAGGTGCTCGGAGGCGTCGAGCCCCGGCTTCCCCTCGCGCCGGCGGCAGCGGTCCCGCTCACGGGCCCACTCGTCGTGCCAGACGCGTTGCAGGACGGTCAGCTCCTCCGGGTCGGCATGCCCGGCCTCGGGCCACTGCCGCCCGATCTCCCTCGCGAGGAGAACGGCCGCGTACGCGTCCCGGGCAGCGTCGTGACCGCCTTCGAAGGAGATCCCGTAGTGGTTGCACAGTGCGTCGAGGTGCCGCTTGCCCTCGCGCTCGCCGTCGAGCTTGCGATCGATGACGAGTGGGTCGATGACGAGCCCGAAGGCGGGCTGGGCGAGCCCGACGCCGGCAAAGAGCGTCGAGGCGATCGTCACGTCGAAGCTGGCGTTCATCGCCACGACCGGCACAGCCTCCCGCTCGGCGCGGGTGAGCTCGCGATGCAGGCGTCGTGCCGTGTGCTCGAGGGAGGCGCCTTCGCGCCGCGCCCGCTCGGTGGAGATGCCGTGCACCGCGATCGCGGCCTCGGGGATCTCGCGCCCCGGATCGACGAACCACGCTGCAGTGCGACGCCCCCCGCGACCGTCGCACCACACGAGGGCGGCTTGGACGGGGACGTCGGTCAGCGGGTCGATGCCGGTCGTCTCGAAGTCGAGACCGACCAGTGGACCTTCGTACCAGCAGCCCATGTGGGGCACGATACGCGCAAGGTGTGTCAACCGCGGCGGATGGGCATCAGCAGCCGGATCAGCGCAAGTGGCTCACGTCGTTGAAGCCTCGCACGATCCAGCTGCCGCCGATGACGACGATCCGGGAGATGCTTCCGTTGTCGCTCCCGACGAAGGCGAAGGGCCGCGACCCGGTCGCGATGCTCAGGATCATGCCGATGGCGCCACCGTGCGAGAAGACGGCCACCCGCCGGCCGAGGTGCGCCGCCGCGATCTCGGCGACGCCGCGGCGCAACCTCTCGGCGAGCGCCTCGTTGCTCTCGGCGCCGGGGACGACGTCCCAGCGCTCCTCGCGCAAGAGCTCGATCGACAGGGCGTGGCCCTCCGCCATGTGTTGGCGATACAGGCCACCTTCCCATTCGCCGAGGTGCACCTCCCGCAGGTCGGCGCACACGACCGGTGCCAGGCCGAGTCGCTCCGCCAAGGGCCCGGCGGTCTCGCGGGTGCGCCTCATGGTCGTGACGTAGACGGCGCCGATGTCCTCGCCTGCGAGGCGCTCCGCCACGTGAAGAGCTTGCTCCTCGCCCTCCGGGGCAAGCTCCGGGTCGCCCTGCCCGTCGAGGAGGTCGAACGGGCGGCCCGGGACCATGGGGACGGTCTCGCCGTGCCGAACGAGCACGATCTCGGTTCCGTTGGGAGGCAAGGCAAAACGGAACTGCCGGTATCCCCTCGTCACCGCCTGGGCGTCCTGTGCCGCCTCCTGCTCGACGACGGCTTCTCCGATGTCGGTCATGAGGCCCGGAGCCTACGAGCCCGCGGCGGTGCGACCACTCTTGCGGGGCGGGTCGAGGTCGATGCAGGGCGCGATCAGTCCACCTGCGACGACCGCTCCAGCCGTCATGGCGAGGACACCCCAGCGCGTGAGCTTCGGCAGCTTCGCGAACGCGAGAAGCGTGGCGGCGAGGTCGCCGGTGTCGGAGAGGCCGCCCGCCTCGATCCACCCCCGGACGGGCACGTCGTGCCGCTTCGCGAGGAGGACGCCGGTGCCGAGGGCGATGTCCCTGATCCCGAGCGAACGTCCGAGCAACCTCCCACCGGGGTCCCCGGCGGCGGTCGCACCCGCCCACGGGCGGATCGCCACTGCCGGCGCCGCCCATGCGAGCACGCCGATCCCGATCCGCATCGCCGCAAGGCCGGCGCCGGCCGCGCGGGCCTGCTCCCTCGTGAGCAGCTGCGGCATCAGCTGTCTCATACGTCCATCACGGCTGGCATCGCCGTCCTTTCCACCATCTGGGGATCTGCCATCCCGCCGGCGAGCGGCTCGAGATAGCGCCGGATCGCGATCGCCGCCGCCGCGCCCTCGCCCGCGGCAGAAGCCGCTTGCTTTGTGCTGCCCGAGCGGACGTCGCCGGCAGCGAACACTCCCGGCACTGACGTCTGCATCCCCGCATCGGTCACGACGAAACCCTGCCCGTCCTGCTCCACCACGTCGCCCACCACGGCGCTGTTCGGCGACAGGCCGATGAAGACGAACATTGCGGCGGGGTGCAACTCGAAGCGCTCGCCGGTGGTGGAGCTCTCCATGACCACCGTCTCGAGGTGGCCCTCCCCCTTCAGCTCGACCGTGTTCACGTTCGTGAGCACGTCGACGCTCTGGTGCTCCTCGACCTTCTCGATGACGACCTTGCTCGCCGTCAGCTCGGGATCACGGGTCGCGATCGTGACATGGCTCGCGAACTTCGTGAGGAACAGCCCCTCTTCACCGGCTGAGTTGCCCCCACCCACCACGAGCACCTCCTGGCCGCGGTAGAACGCTCCGTCGCAGGTGGCACAGAAGTGCACGCCCGCCCCGATGAAGTCGTCCTCACCCGGTACGCCGAGGCGGCGGTAGGTCGACCCGAGAGCCAGCAGCACCGCATAGGAGCAGTACTCGGAGCCGTCGGCGGTCGTGACCTTGCGGAACATCCCGTCGATGTCGATTCCCGTCACCTCTTGCGCGGCGAGGATCTCGACGCCGAAACGCTCCGCCTGCCTCCGCAACCGCTCCGCGAACTCGGAGCCTGTGACACCTTCGGGGAAGCCCGGGAAGTTGTCCAGCCGTTCGGTGACGCCGGCCTGGCCGCCAACGCCGCCCCGCTCCACCACGAGCGTCTCGATCCCTTCGCGCGCGGCGTAGAGCGCTGCGGTCAGCCCGCACGGACCGCTGCCGATGACGATGAGGTCGTAGAACGTCCGACTCGCCGACGTCGCGATGCCGAGCTTCGACGCCAGCTGCGCGTTCGAAGGCTCGACGAGCGTGGAGCCGTCGGGGAAGAGGATGACGGGGATGATGCGCTTTCCGCCGTTGACCTGCTCGACATAGGCGAGCGCGTCGGGGTCCGCGTCCACGTCGGTGAACCGGTAATGCACGCGCTGTTCCCCGAAGAACTGCTTCGCGCGCTTGCAGTCCCCACACCACTGGGTGCCGTAGACATGGATCGGCTGCCTGCCGGCTGTGCCGGTTTCATCGGTCATCGGCAGGAGTCTGCCCGATGGGCGTTGCCTCGGGCGAGAGGTGGGCCAGGACCCTTCCGAGTAGAGCGCGACCTGGTCGCGCCCGCGTGCCTTCGCCCGGTACATCGCGACATCAGCGTGCGCGACCACGTCCTCGAGGGTCGTGCCGTGCTCCGGGAACAGCGCCAGCCCGATCGAGGCGGTGATCGGCGTGGGATCTCCGGGAGCCCTCGTGACCCTGCTCAGGGCGCGGCGTACCTCGGACGCGACTTCGACCGCACCGCCCTCGTCGCAGTCGCGCAGCAGCAGCACGAACTCGTCGCCGCCGTAGCGGACCACGGCGTCACCGGACCGCACGGCACCGCTCAAGGTGCGCGCGACTCGGTTCAACACGACGTCGCCCTGTCCGTGGCCGTAGGAGTCGTTCACCTGCTTGAAGGTGTCGAGGTCGAGGAGGAGGACTGCGATCGTGCTCTTCGATCGCAGCGCCTGCGCAGCTTCAGAT
>JAJYGM010000702.1 GCA_021785095.1 Actinomycetes bacterium | reverse complement strand
TGCGGTCGCAGCCGCTGCCCAGGTCGCGCCGTGCACGCCGTTGGTCACCGCCTCGACGTGCTGCGACGGGAACATCCGTCGGGTCACGTCGCGATGCCGGAGCGAGACGGCGTTCACGAACCCCGCGCACCGCATCCCGAGGATGGTCATGTTCAGCGTCCCGTCCTCCTCCAGGCACCCGAAGCTGCGCAGCGCGTCGAGCACGGGCATGCCCAGCACCGCTTCCGCCACCTCTGGCGGAAAGCGGTCGTGGCCGGCAGGGACGGGGGTGTGGGTCGTGAACACGCACCTCCTGCGGACCGCCTCGAGATCAGCCTCCCCGGCTCGGATGAGGCCCCCCGGAAGGGCACCGGCGGGGTCGAGCCCCGCCACACGTCGGGCGAGCAGCGCCACGGGCACGAGAGAACCGTGTCCCTCGTTCAGGTGATGGACCGAGATTGCCTCATGACCAAGGGTGTCGAGCACGAGCGGCCCGCCGAGCCCCAGCACGGCCTCCTGGCGAAGCCGCTCGAACGGTTCGCTCGTGTAGAGACGATCGGTGATCCGGCGGTCGTCCGGAGCGTTCCCCTCCACGTCGGTGTCGAGGAGGTGCACGGGCACCTTGTGGCCGTCGACACCCTCGACGATCGCCCGCCACACGCGGACCTCGACGCGGCGGCCGGCAATGACCACGACGACGCGCACCGGCAGCTCCTCGAGCCGTGCAGACGGCTGCCATCGGACCGGAGCGTCACGCTGCTCGCCGCCGCTGGTCGACTGGTCGAAGAACCCATGGTTGTACAACAGCGTCACGGCGCCGAGAGGAAGGCCGCGGTCGGCCGCGGCACGCACATGGTCGCCCGCGAGCACTCCGAGCCCGCCGCTGAACGTGGGAAGCCGGTCGTCGAGGGCGATCTCCATCGAGTAGTACGCGATCTCGAGGGGCACGAGGCCTGTGCGAGCCATGACAGGTCGACGCTACCGGACGGCGCGCGGTGCGCAGATCGAGATGACCACAGGTCCGTGGTTCAAACGGTGTCGCTCCCTCGGTAGTGTCTCGACATCACGGACCGCACTGCAATGCCTGCTGCCGGCGCGCCCCACACGCCCCCCCTGTGAAGGCCGCCCTCGGAAAGGGCGCCCGGCAGTCCGGGCCGAGCGGGCGAACCTCTCGGCGGCGGCCCATCCATCTGATCGGCGGGGTCGTCGGCGTCGTCGGCGCAGTCGTTGTCGCCTCGCTCGTCTGGCTGACGGGAGTCGTCAACTTGCACACGCAGTCCCGCCTCCTGCGGATCCAGGCGGACGCCGCCGGCGTGGTGCTCGGCGGGCTGGCACCCACGCTCCTCGCGCCGCTCACCACCGCGACGGCGATCGCCGACACGACCCATGGGGACGTCGCCGACGTCGAGCGCTACGTCGCGTCGGAGGTGGGGCCGCGCCCCGGTCACCGGTTCGTCTCGCTCTCGCTGTGGCGGCTCGCCTCGGGCCGCCCGGTGCCGCTCCTCTCGCTGGGGAGCCGATCTGCGCTCGGCACGGACGCGCTCGCGCTGGAGCCGGTCTTCGGCAGGATCCCCGCACCCGACAAGCTGACCGTGATCGACCTCTTGTCCCTGTCACCTCCTCGGTTGGGCTTCGCAGTGGAGGGCATCGGCGCGGCGCCGCGTTACGCGGTCTTCGCGGAGTTGGCGATCCCTCCTCACCGCCGCGCGGTCATTCCCGCTGCCTCCACTTTCCACGACCTCGAGTTCGCCCTCTACCTCGGACGCCGGCAGGACGCGAACCACCTCTTCGAAGCAACGACACCCCCTCCGGTGGAGGCGCCCACCGCCAGCGTGCGCGTCCCGTTCGGGACGACCGTTCTCGACCTGGTCGCTTCGGCGCAACGACCGCTCGGAGGCGGCGTGCTCCCCGCGTTGCCGTGGATCGTCGGCGCGCTCGGTGCCGTCCTCGTCGTCGGCGCAGTGCTCATCTCCGAATGGCTGATACGTCGCCGACGCACGGCTGAGCACTTCGCCCGCGAGAACCTCCGCCTCTACGCAGAGCAGCGAACCATCTCGCAGACCCTCCAGAACGCCCTTCTGCCCCAGCGCCTCCCGGCGGTGCCGGGAGTCGAGCTCTCGGCTCGCTACATACCCGGGGACACCTCGGTCGACGTAGGCGGAGACTGGTACGACGTCATCCTGCGCGATGAGCGGTCGTTCGTCTTCGCCATCGGCGACGTTTCGGGACACGGCATTCAGGCAGCCAACGTCATGGCCTCGCTGCACTTCGCGATCCGTGCCTACGTGGCCCAGGGGGACGATGTCGTGACGATCCTGCACAAGCTCAACTTGCTCCTGGACGTGGGCCGCGACAGCCACTTCGCCACCGTGCTGCTCGGGAACGTCGACGTGCCCGCCAGCCGGTTGACCGTGGTGAACGCGGGTCACTTCCCGCCGCTCGTCGTGTCCGCTGCGGAATCCCACTTCGTCGAGGTGCCTCCGGGGCCGCCCATCGGCGTCACGCAGACCGCGCGGTACGAGCCACTCACGGTGGAGCTCCCCAGCAGGGCATCGCTCCTGGCGTACACCGACGGGCTCGTCGAGCGGCGCGGGGAGCTCCTCGACACAGGAATGGAGCGCCTGCGCGCCCTGGTCTCGGCGGCGCAGGGTGGCGCAGACCAGCTCCTCGACACCGTGGCCGGATCGCTCGCCGGCGAGGTCGTGACCGACGACGTGGCGCTGCTCGCGCTGCACTGGATCGGCTGACCAACGGAGGTCAGCGGGGTCCTTCGGCTTGGAGACCCGGGCGTCCGACGGCGGCACCCGACGACAGCACGCGACGAGAGCACGCGACGAGAGCACCCGACGAGAGCACGCGACGAGCCGAGCCGAACGGTAAGGTCACGTCGACCGGCCGCGTCGACCAGCCATCTCGACCAGCCATCTCGACCAGCCATCTCGGTCGGCCACGTCGACCGGCCATCTCGACCAGCCACAGAGTGCAGCCCAAGGAGGCCGCCATGCCGCTCACCGGGGAGTACGAGCCGTCGCCTTCGGAATGGGTCCGTGACCAGGTCGCCGAGTACGAGCGCTCGGGAGGGACGCGGGCGAACACGCTGCTCGACACTGGGCTCCCGGTCATCATCGTGACGGCGCGGGGTGCAAAGACGGGGAAGATCCGCAAGTGGGCGCTCATGCGCGTGGAGCACGACGGCGAGTACGCGCTCGTGGCGTCCAAGGGCGGCGCGCCCGACAATCCCCATTGGTACGAGAACCTCAAGGCAGACCCCACGGCCCTCATGATCCAAGACGGGCCGGAGCCTTTCGACGCCGCGGTGAGGGAGGTGACCGGCGAGGAGAAGGCGCAGTGGTGGGAGCGCGCGGTGCGCGCCTTCCCGACCTACGCCGAGTACCAGAAGAACACGACGCGCGAGATCCCCGTCCTCGTGGCCCGCCGCGTCGAGTCCAGCTGATCGCGGGCGGCCAGCTGCCACGGCCCGCCCGCCCGCGATCACGACCAGAGCTCGAACGGCTCGTCGATCGGCTCCCCCGCGAGCACGCGGGGAAGGAGCTCGGGAAGGCGGCCGGGGTAAAAGCGGACCCCCTGCTCGCCCATCGCCTGGATCTCCGTGACCGGAATCCAACGCCACGCCGTGTAGTCCTCGCGCTCGTGGTCGAGCTGGCCGCTCGGGTCGACGACCGGCGTCTTCTCGTCGAGACGGACCACGGAGACGACTTCGTGCTGGAGGCGGCGGGTTCCCCGGAACCGGTAGGAGGCGGTGCGGCGCCAAGCCGGCGGTCCGACCTGTGACGGCGGGATCCGGATGCCCGTCTCTTCGAAGAGCTCGCGGGCCGCTGCGTCGGCGGCGGTCTCGCCGGGATCGATGCCCCCGCCCGGAAGCTCCCACCACCGGCCGACCTCCGGGAGCGTGACCTCCCGGGCCCAGAAGAGCAGCAACGCGCCGCCAGCCTCCACCACCACCAGACGGACCGCGTCGCGCTCGACGAGCGGGAGATCGGCCGGCAGGCTCGCCTCGGACCAGTGCATGTCGTCGCGACGTCGTCAGCTGCGCCCCGCCGCCTGCCGCTTGACCACGACGTCGTACAGCCCGTCGCCGACCGCGCTGACCGCGACGACCGTGAGGACGATGCATGCCCCCGGGAGCCACAGCTCCCACCAGTAGTTGTCGTAGAGGTGTGTGATGCCCTGCTGGAGCATCTGTCCCCAGCTCGTCGCGGGCAGCGGCACGCCGAGACCGAGATAGGCGAGCAGGGCGAAGATGAAGATCGCTGTGGCGACCCTCAGCGTGGCGTTCACCACGATCGACCCGACCGAATTCGGCAGGATGTGACGCCCGATCAGCCGCAGCTGCCAGCTCCCGAAGCCTCTCGCCGCGGTCACGTAGTCCCGCGTGCGCAGCGTGAGCGTCTCGCCCCGCACGATGCGCGCGGCAGCAGGCCAGCTCACCGCGGTGATCGTCCCGATGATGAGCCAGAGCGAAGGCTGGAACAACGTGGCCAGGAGGACCGCGAGGAAGAGGTAGGGGATGGAGAGCGCGGTGTCGACCACGCGCATGAGCACCGAGTCGACGAATCCCCCGACGTAGCCGGCGAGCGCGCCCCACAGCGCCCCGAAACCCGTGGCGAGGATCGCCACGGCGAAGCCCACCTCGAGCGTGCTCTGGCCACCGAGCATGAGCCGCCCGAGCTCGTTGAAGCCGTCGGGATCGGTCCCGAGCGGGAACTGCCCCGATGGTCCGAGGTTCGAGTACAAGAGTGTCGCCGACGTCTGGTTGGTCCTGTAGATGATCGGACCCACGAAGCAGAACAGCACGAGGGCGACGAGGAACACGAGGCCGACCAGGGCGAAGCGGTTGGACGCGAAGACCGCCAGGTCCTGGCGCCGCCGCTGCCAGCGTGCCAGCCCGCCGGATGCTCGAGGCGAGCCGCCGGCGGGCCCGTCCGCCGGCGCAGTCGGGGCCGGCCGTCCCTCCGTCGAGGCGACGAGCGTCGCGGGGCTCTGCTCCGCCGGGGACAGCTCAGTCATAGCGGATGCGGGGGTCGAGGGTCGCGTAGGCCAGGTCGGCGAGGAGATTGCCCACCACCACGAGCATCGTGACGATGAGCAGGATCCCGAGCAGGAGCGGATATGTGCGGCTCTGCTGCGCGTGCCAGAACAGCGTCCCCATCCCCGGATAGCTGAAGAGCACCTCGATGACGAGCGTCCCGCTCACCAGTGTCGGGAGGCTCAGGCCGACCGCCGACACGAAGGGGAGCAGGGAATTCCGCAGCACGTGACGGACGAGGATCCGTCCCCTGGAGACACCCTTTGCCCTCGCGGTCCTGACGTATTCCTCGGCGAGGTTGTCGATCACCGAGCTGCGCACGTACCGGGAGAAGTACGCGATGTTGCCGAGGAAGATCGCGAGGACTGGCAGCGCGAGCACCTTGACGTCGGTGCCGAAGCCCTGACCGAAGTTTGTGGCCGTCGCGGGCAGGAGGTTGAGCTCGATGGTGAGGAGGAAGATGAGGATGACGCCGAGGAGCTGGTACGGCGTCGAGTAGGTGGTGAGGAGGAAGCCCGAGACGCCGTAGTCGAACAGCGAGTTCCGTCGCCCGCCCTGGAGGAGGCCGAGCGGGATCGCGAGGACGCCGGCGAGGAAGAGCCCGCTGCCCGCGAGGATGAGTGTGCGAGGGAAGGTCTCGGCGATGAGGGTCGCGACCGGGGTCTCCTGCTTGTAGGCGAAGCCGAGGTTGCCGTGGAGGAGGTTGGAGAGCCAGACCCAGTACTGGACGGGGAGCGGCTTTGTGAGGCCCTCTTGGATGGTGAGCTGACGGACGGCGAACTTGTTCGCCTTCGCCCCGAGCTGTGCCCGGACGAGCCCGCCCGGCAGCGCGTGCAAGAGGGCGAACACGATGATCGTCACGAGCACGAGCACGATCAACGCCTGGCCGAAGCGGCGAACGATGTAGCCGATCACGGCCCGTCAGGTCCTCCCCGCCAGGAGCTCGCGGACACGGTCGCGTCCGCACGGCCGGCTCTCCGGCGGCGCGACCGCGTCGGAGAGCCTAAGTCGACTTCGTGAAGTACCACGTCTGGGGCATGTAGTTCGCGTAAGGATTCAGGTTCTGCCACCCAGACAGGCTCTTCTTCACTGCCACCACCTCCCAGTCCTGCAGCGGCCACCAGAGGGACGCCACCTGCTGTGAGAGGTAATTCTCGTCCTTGTAGAGGGCTTTGGTACCCGGAGAGGTCTCGGCGGCTGTGATGAGCTGCTGCGCCTTCTTTGTGTAGTAGCCGCCGCCCCAGTAGTTGCCTTTGCCGAACTCGTCCTCGCCCGAGGGGAGGAGCTCGTACTGCCCGTAGTTCCAGAACCACCCTGCGTAGCCCGCGAGCCCCCACTTGCACGGGGGCGATGTCGGGCAGACGCCGCCGATCGAGTACATGGTTGTGACAGTCTGGCCGTCGAGCCTGAGGTCGATCCCCACGGACTTTGCAGCCGCGGCGAACGCCTGGACCTCCTGGGCGAACGCTGTTGTGCCCGTCGAGTACATGAAGAGGAATGTGAGCTTCCTGCCCTTGGCGATGCCCTTGCCGCAGTCGCGAGCCCCGGTCCCGGGCCGCTCGCAGACCACGACCCCTCCAGCCCCCTTGGCCCATCCGTGCTTGGTGAGGAGCTTCGCCGCCGTCTTCGGGTCGTAGGGGTACGGGTCGGTTTGCATCGCCGGGCTCACGTAGCTCGAGTGCGGATAGTTGGCGACCGGGCCGTAGTCCTGGAGCCCGTAGCCCCCGAGCGTCTTTGTGATGTAGAGCTTCTGTGTGATCAGGTGCTGGAGCGCCTGACGAATGTAGAGCTGCTTGGCCAGGGCGCCCCATGTCTTGGACGTGTAGCCGAGCTCGACCACCTCGTTGTAGAAGATCGGCCACGACTTGATCGAGTAACCGTGGCTCTTGAAGTACGAGATCTGGGAGAGGTCGCTGTAGGGGACGTACCCGAACGTGATCTTCCCCGAGCGAAGGGCGTTGAGCTCAGCGGTCGATGTTGTGTAGCTGTAGATGCTGTAGCTCGCGAGGTGCGCCTTTGTCGGCCCGGTGTAGTGCGTGTTCCTGGCGAAGGTAGCCGAGTGGGTGACGGCGTCGTAGCTTGTGATCACGAACGGCCCGTCGACGGCCTTCCACATCGGGTTTGTCCCGTAGGTGTGCCGGTCCTTCGCCTGGGTGTACACGAATGTGAAGACTGCCTTCGCCTTCGCGGGCGTCGACGAGTTGGCCAGGCTGCCCTTACCGGACGCGGACGTCTTGTCCCACGCCTGGACCGGGAGCGGGTAGATCCAGCCGAGCTGGTTCCCCGTGTACCACGTGGGGTTGAACGACTTCTTCAGGTGGATCACGACTGTGTAGGTGCCCGGGTACGAGATGCTCGCGACGTTGTCAGGGAAGAGGCCCGGGAGGTAGTTGCCGATCTGGCTCTTGCCCACCTGGTAGAGCTCGTAGCAGAACTCGACGTCCTTCGCGGTGACCGGTGCTCCTGTCGACCACTTGAACGTGTGCTTCATGTGGATCGTGACGGTCTTGTCGCCGTTGCTCCAGACAGGCGGCTCGGCGATCGAGAGCTTGTAGTCGACGCCGGTCTTGGAGCCGGTGCCGAACCACAGGAGCGGGAGGTACATCTCGTCCTCGACGTTCGTCTGGTACGGCTCGTACGCCTGTTGGCTCTCGATCGGGATGATCCATGTGAAGTTGTCACCGGGGAGGAGCGAGTAGCTCGCGTTCCCGCCTGCTGCGGGCTTCGCCCTGTGGCTCGCCGAGCTGGCGGCAGCGAGCCCGCTCGACACCCCCGCGCCGAGGCCGGCTCCGGCCACCGCCAGCACCAGCGCGACACCCGCAGACGCCGCGCCCCACCGGCGACCCGACAGACCCGACAGACCCGACAGACCCGACAAAAAGGTCGGCGCGCGTCGCCCTGCGCCCGGGTCTCCAGCAGTCCTGTTGATCATTCGCAGTCCCCCCGGTCCACGCACCCGCAGGGCTCGCGCCCCGTAGAATCTTTTCGCGACAGCGACGTTACGATTTCCTCCGCACGACCGTCAAGTCGTGACTGATTTCCCCTGCTGAGCGCGAGCGGGCGGGTGAATTCGGAGGATAGGGCTTCAGCGACGGCCGGATCGCGCGCTCTGGCGTGTGTCCCCGACGGTCCCCCAGCCAAGAGTGCGGCGCGCGCGGCCGATCCGTTATCGTGCCGCCGGTGGCGACGCTTCGTGCGCTGTGCGTCTTCTGCGGCTCGTCGCTCCCCTCCGACGTGCGGTTCGCCGAGTCCGCGCGCTCCCTCGCCTCGGAGATCGCGGCCCGGGGTGTCGAGCTCGTCTACGGTGGCGGCAGCGTCGGCCTGATGGGCGTCGTCGCTGACGCGTGCCTGGCGCGCGGCGGAAAGGTCACCGGCGTCATCCCCGTCGGGCTGTTCCGTCGTGAGATCGCTCACGCCGGCCTCACGACTCTGTACGAGGTGGGCACGATGCACGAGCGCAAGCAGCGGATGTACGACCTCGCCGACGCGTTCGTGGCGCTCCCAGGGGGCCTCGGCACGCTGGAGGAGCTGGCGGAGATCGCGACGTGGTCGCAGCTCGGCCTCCATCGCAAGCCGATCGTGCTCTTCGACGTGGACGGGTTCTGGGACCCCATGGTGGCCCAGCTCGACCGCATGGTGACCGTGGGGCTGCTGAAGGCGGAGAACCGCGAGCTCCTCCCGTCCGCGACCTCGCCAGACGCCGTGTTCGAGCTGATCGACGCGTACCGGCCCGCCAAGGTGGAGAAGTGGATCACCGCCGACGAGCGGTGACGGCACCGCGCCGGTCGGATCGGCCAGGGTCGGATCGGCCAGGGTCGGATCGGCCAGGGTCGGATCGGCCAGGGTCGAATCGGCCAGGGTCGGATCGGCGGATCGGCGAAGGGCGGTCAGCGCCGGTCGGTCAGCCGACCGACCGCGGTCGAGGGCGGGCCCCGCGTTCAGCGTGCGCCCACGATGCGGGCGTGCTCCGCCCGATCGGCGGAGTCGATGGCGGAGACGACCCGGTCCGCCGCATCGGCGATGGCGTCCAGCTGCGCGTCGGTCAACGGGTCGACGAAGAATCTCCGCACCGCTGCCACATGGCCCGGCGCGGCGGCTTCGATCGCCCGCCGGCCAGCCTCGGTCACCACGACGAAGGACCCCCTGCGGTCCGCCGTGGAGCGCTCCTTGCGAACAAGCCCCCGCTCGACCATTCGCGCGACGTGGTGGGAGACCCGGCTGCGCTCCCAGCCCAGGTAGCGGGCCAGCTCGCGAACCCGCGCAGCGCCCTGCGGCTTGTCCGTGAGCACGACCAGGACGACGTAGTCCGCGTACGAGAGATCGGACTCGGCCGCGAGCTGGCTGCTCAAGGCGGCGTTCAGCCGGGCTTGCATCACCTGGACCGCTCGCCAGGCCCGCTGCTGGCCCTCGTCGAGCCACGGGGCACGTGTCGGCGAACCTGGCTCGGCGCTCGACCCGAGCCCGCGTGGGTCGATCGGCTTCTCCTGGTCCGCCGCTCTCTCAGACACTGCACCCAGGCTAGGTGCCGACCCGGGAATAGGTGACGTCTCCTCTATGTTGGGTGAATCGTCACGCACCGGGAGGACCGGCGGCTCGGCTCGAACGAGTCCGAAGACGGGACTCCCCACAGGAGTTCCCGAGAAAGAAGGAGGAGCAACCTCATGACCACGATCGTGCCCGCCACTGTCACCGGCACCTACAAGATCGACCCCAGCCATAGCCGGATCGGCTTCGTGGCACGTCACGCCATGGTGGCGAAGGTAAGGGGCTCGTTCAACGAGTTCGAGGGGAGCGGGTACTTCGACGTCGAGAACCCGGCCAAGTCGCACCTCGAGCTCACGATCAAGGCTGCGAGCATCGACACGCGCAACCCCGACCGTGACGCGCACCTGAAGAGCAACGACTTCTTCTCGATGGACGTGTACCCGGAGATCAAGTTCGTCTCCACCCGGGTCGAGGCGGCGGGTGGAGTGTCCTACCACGTCACCGGTGACCTGACCGTGAAAAGTGTGACCAAGCCCGTCACCCTCGAGCTCGAGTACAGCGGCGAGGCGACCGACCCCTACGGCAACAGGCGTATCGGGTTCGAGGGCTCGACGACCATCAACCGCAAGGACTGGGGCGTCAACTGGAACGTGGCGCTCGAGGCTGGCGGCGTGCTCGTGAGCGAGAACGTCACCCTGGAGGTGGAGGTGTCGGCCATTCGGGCCGCAGACGGCGAGCCGGCCTGACCTGGGGACAGCTCGCCACCCTTGGAGCGGTCACCCCCGGGCTCGCTCAAGCCTGACGAGACCGGGGGGCCCAGGGGCGCCCTCGCACCGCGCGCGCACGGCGCTCGGGAGGTCCGACGACCGCGTGCGAGCGTGCCGGACGCTCTCCGGGATGACGCTGGGGCGGGCGCTTCGGGAGCACGGGGCCGGTCCGTAGATGCCGGCGGGTCCCGGACCAAGGGGCGGGCGGAGCGGTGAGCCGGTCCGCGAGCCGGTAGGCGACGCTCTCGTAGTTCACTCGCCAGCCTCTGAAGTCGGGCCAGGACTCCTCGGCGCTGCGTTCCATGGGGAACCCAACCTCGGCGAGCTTGTCGACGGCCCGCTCGTACTCTTCGAACTCGAGTGAGATCGGCCCTTCGGGGTCGGGGTCCGGATCGACCTCCCACCCGAGCGCCACGGCGATCCGGTCGAACAGGGTGAACCCCATGCGCAGGCAGAGCCTGGCTCGCGAGCTCGCGCTCGAGGGCGAGACCGCGAGGTGGATCGCAGCGGCGTCCAGCACGGCCAGTTGCCCGAGCACCCACGAGTACCACGCCTCGGGAGATCGGAAGAGGAGCAGGACCGGGTAGGTCGTGTGGCTCTCCGCGACGTCGGCAGCCCACGCCTCCCACGACGAGTAGAGGTCGGGCAGCGTGTCGCTGATGCCCACCAGCTGGTGACGGATGAGGAGCTCCGGGCCCCATGCCGGCACGCCCGCACGGCTTTCCAAGAGCGCGACGAGTCCCTCGCGTCGGCTGAAGGCGCTGTAGAGCGTAGGGAGGTACGCGATCTGCAACGCGACGATGACCACCCAGATCGCTCCGCACGGGATGTCGCACCACGCCACGGGCGCGCCGCCCTCATGTGCCGCGCCGACCGTGAACAGCGACGTCAGCGCCTGGACGAGCCCGTCTCCGATCGAATGGTGTGTCGCGGCGATGAGCAACCCGAAACCGACGGTGAGCTCGCCCGCCCAAAGGAGCAGCTGCAGCACGAGGGCGATCGGCCCCACGGGCGAGAGGACCGCGTCCTTCCATTCGTAGGTGCTGGCGATGTGCGACAGCCCGCTCATCGTCCGGAGGACGGCTCGGTTGACCAAGAGGTTCACCCGATCGATGCCGAACGGCCGGCGAGGGAGCACCAAGGTGAAGAGCACGTTCGCCGACGTGAGCGCGACGACGAGGACGCCGATCAGGAAGAGGGGCCAGCTCACGGCACGAACGCCCGGTCAGGTGATCCGCGGGCGATCGTGCACGCACCACGAGCGCGGAGCCTGAGCGTTCGTCGCCGAGCTTCGACCCGCCGCGGTCATGCCTCGGCCGCCGCCTCGCGGTAGATCTGGGGTCCACCGGCGAGCACCGTCCTGAACGGGCGGGCGGCTCCGCCATTCGGCGTGTCGCTTCCCCAGCATCCGGCTGCTCCTCCCA
>JAJYGM010000312.1 GCA_021785095.1 Actinomycetes bacterium | reverse complement strand
CTCAGCCGTCCGATGGCCTCGGTGAAGCCGGAGGCCGAGGCGGTCGCACTGGCGCCACGCCGCCGCCGCCCGTTCACGGAACGGCGGTCGACGCGCATCGCCGCCCCGCTCGTCGCGATCGGCGTCTTCTTGGGCCTCTGGGAGCTTGCCGGCCTGTTCCTCATCAGCCCCATCCTGATCTCCTCCCCCCAGCAGACGCTCGCCGACTTCGTGGACCAGTTCACCGCGGGTCCGGCGGTGCCGGCCCTGGAGATCTCCTTGCGCGAGCTCTACATCGGCATCGCGATCGGCCTGGCCGCCGGCGTCCTGATCGGGCTCGTGGTCGGTCGCTACCGGCTGCTCGACGCCCTCTTGAGCCCGTACATCAACGCGGCCAACGCCACCCCGCTCAACGTGCTCATCCCGCTGCTCATCGTGTGGGTGGGCATCGGGACCGAGGCGCGCGTCCTGTTCATCGTGCTGATCAGCTTCTTCCCGGTGCTCTTGAACACCGCCGGCGGGCTGCGCAACGTGAGCAAGGGGTACGTCGAGGTGGGCCGGATGCTCGGGCTGAACGAGCACCAGCTCATGAGGAAGGTCATCCTGCCCGCCTCGATGCCGTACGTCTTCGCCGGCATCAGGCTCGGCGTCGCGCTCGGGGTGATCGGCATGATCGTGGGCGAGATCGAGGAGAGCAACGTCGGCCTCGGCTACTTCATCAACTTCTACGGCAACGGGTTCCAGACCGGCAAGCTGCTCGCCCTCATCTTCTTGGCGGCCCTGATCGGCGTGTTCAACGTGCTGGTCATCCGGGGAGTCCAAGCCCGGTGGTTCCGTTGGATCAGTGCCGCGCGCTGAGCTGAGCGCGGTTCGTACGATGGCCGCCACGGCGCGGTCGACGGCGCGGTCGGCGATGCGGTCAGCGGCGCGTTCGGTTGCGTCGTCAACGGCGCGGTCGGCGACGCGGTCGGCGGCGCGTTCGGTTGCGCCGTCGGCGGGGACGACGCGCGACCGCCCGCTGCACCGGCTCCCGCTCGACTCGGACGTCGTCGAGCTGCTGACGGTCGGCATCGACGTCGGGTCCGCGACGTTCCATCTGACCGTGTCGCGGGTCGTGCTCGAGCGCAGGGCTCAGGAGCTCTCGACCAGCTACGACGTCGTCGCCCGCGAGGTCCTCGTCTCCTCGCCCGTCTCCTTCACCCCGTACCTCGACTCGGGCGAGATCGACGCGGCTGCGGTCGGTGAAGCGGTCCACCGCTCCTACGCAGAGGGGGGCGTGGACCCAGAGGAGATCGACACCGGGGTGGTGCTCCTCACGGGCGCCGCCCTCCTCCGGCGCAACGCCCGGGCGCTGGCCGAGCGGCTGGCGGGAGCGACGGGGAGGTTCGTCTGCGCGGCCGCCGGGCACCACTTCGAGGCCGTGCTGGCCGCCCACGGCTCCGGTGCGGTCGCCCGGTCGAAGGAGACGCCCGACCCGATCGTCGCCCTCGACATCGGGGGCGCGACGACCAAGCTGGCCCTCGTCTCGCGCGGCGAGGTGCGGGCGACGGCGGCCGTCGGGGTCGGCAGCCGGCTCCTCGCATGGGACCCGGAGCGCCGGCTCGTGCGGGTGGAAGAAGCCGTCCGGGCACTCGCCAAGTCCGTCGGCGTCGCAGCCGAGCTCGGGCAGGTGATCGACCCGGCGCAGGTCGACGCCGTCTGCGACCGGATGGCCCTCGCCGTCGTCGCCCAGCTCGACCCGCGGGTCGAAGCGGTCGCGCCGACGATGCTGGTGACCGACCCCTTCGCCCCTCCTGACGGTTCCTTCGAGATCGTGGCGTCGGGAGGCGTGGCGGAGTACTTGGACCCTGGCGCCGACCGCGCCGCCGCCGATGCCGCTGACGACCTGGGAGACCTCGGACCCCACCTCGCCCGCGCGCTCCGCTCCCGGCTCGAGGCTGCCGGGCTCGGTGCCCGGCTGCGTGCCGGCGACCAGCGGATCAGGGCGACGGTGATCGGTGCGTCCCAGTTCTCGGCCCAGGTGAGCGGCTCGACGATCGCGGTGGACGCGGCGGCGCTGCCGCTCCACCAGGTGCCGGTCGTCCGGCCCGCGCTCGACCTCGGAGCAGCGCACCTCGACCCGGGCGCGGTGGCCTCGGCGCTGGCGGCGGCGCTGCACCGGCGGTTCCCGGCGCAGGACGTTCCCCGTTCGCTCGCCGTGTCGCTGCGCTGGCGCGGGGATCCGGCCTATCCCCGCTTGCGCGCGGTGGCCGCCGGTCTCGTCGCCGGTCGAGAGGCAGCGGGGGTGGAGCAGCTCGTCGTCGCGGTCGACTCCGACGTGGCCTCTTCTCTCGGCCGCATCATGACCACAGAGCTCGGGGTCGACCCGGCTGCCGCGCTCTGCCTCGACAACCTCGACCTCGCCGAATTCGACCACGTGGACATCGGCCTGCCGGTCGGGCCTGCCAAGGTGGTCCCGGTCGTGGTGAAGTCGTTCCTGTTCGGCGCGGCCAATCCTTCACCCCCGGCGACCATGGTTGAAAGTCAAGGAGTGCTCACGTGAACCGGACAGAGACCGAGTCGGCTGTCCTCGAAGCTGCTGCGGCGGGGAAGCTTCTGAAGAGGCCCTACCTCGACTGGGCGAGGGACCAGGGGGTCCCGGTCGTCGAGGACTTCGCCGTCGACCTGCTCACCGTCGAGACCGAACCGTGGGACCGGCTCGGCGCGCCTGCCGCGTTCGTGCACCTCGTCGGGCGCGGCGACTGGGCCAACGTCGTCGTGGCCGTGCTCCCGCCGGGCGGCGCCACCGATCCCCAGCACCACCTCTACGAAGAGGTCGTGTACGTCTTGGCCGGCCACGGCAACACCGTGGTGCGCGACCCGGCGGGAGGCGAGCACAGCTTCGAGTGGGGTCCGCGCAGCCTCTTCGGGCTCCCCATGAACGCGCCGTACCGGCACTTCAACGCGGCCGGTGGCGAGGAGGCCCGTCTCGCCTCGGTCACCAGCCTGCCGCTGGTGCTGAACGTCTTCCACGACGAGTCGTTCGTGTTCGACAACCCGGGCGAGTTCCCCGGGCGCTTCGGTGACGACGCCAGGTTCCGCGGAGAAGGCGACTTCGTGCACGTCGCGCCGGGGCGCCACATGTGGGAGACCAACTTCGTCCCGGACCTCGCCGACTTCCAGATGCCCGAGTGGCAGGCGCGCGGTGAGGGCAGCCGGAACCTGAAGTTCGTGCTCGCCGATTCGACCATGCACGCGCACATGTCCGAGATGCCGGTCGGCACCTACAAGAAGGGCCACCGCCACGCGCCCGACTTCCACGTCTTCACCGTGGACGGCCACGGCTACAGCCTCTTCTGGTACGAAGGCGACGCCGACTTCACTCGCATCGACTGGCGCCACGGCGTCGTCTACGCGCCCGGCGACCAGCAGTTCCACCAGCACTTCAACACCTCGGAGCACCCGAGCCGCTACCTGGCCGTCGCGTACGGCGGCCTGCGCTATCCCTTCACCGAGGAGCGGCGCCAGCACTTCATGGGCGTCGACAAGAGCGTCTCCGAAGGTGGGCGGCAGATCGACTACGCCGACGAGGACCCGCGCATCCGGGAGCTCTACGTGTCCGAGCTCGCCCGCGACGGCATCGGGTGCATGATGCCGCCCGTCGCCGGCGGCCGGCCACGATGAGCGCGGCGAGCGGCTCTTCGAGACGGCGCCGGCTCGTCGTCGGCATCTCGGGCTCGAGCGCGCCGCAGCTCGGGATCGCGCTGCTGGAGGCGCTGCACCGCAGCGAGGAGGTGGAGACCCACCTCGTCGTCAGCGAGGGGGCGCGGCGCAGCATCGAGCTCGAAGCGGGCCTCGACCCCGATCGGGTGGCGAAGCTGGCGACGGTGGAGTACGACCACCGGGACCTGGCGGCGGCGATCTCGTCGGGGTCGTTCCTCACCGACGGCATGGTCGTCATCCCCTGTTCGATGCGGACGCTCGCAGCGGTGGCGACGGGGAACGCGACCGACCTGCTCGTCCGTGCCGCCGACGTGACGCTGAAGGAACGGCGCCGCCTCGTGCTCGTCACTCGTGAGTCGCCGCTCAACCTCGTCCACATCCGCAACATGGAGGTGGTGACGCTCGCCGGCGCCACCGTCATGCCGCCCGTGCTCGGTTTCTACCACCGTCCGAAGGCGGTCGAAGACCTGGTGGCCCTCGTGGTGGGGAAGGTGCTGGACCAGTTCGGCATCTCTCACGACCTGTTCCGGCGCTGGGGGTCGGCGGAGTGAGCGGGCCAGCGGCCACCGATCGCGGCGAGGTGCCGGCACGGGTGCGGGACGCGGTCGCCGGGGTGCCAGAGGTCGGCACGCTCGACGATGCGTTCCTGTTGTTGACCGTCGACGCCCAAGGGAGGGTGGACGTCTGCCTCCTGTCGCGCACCGAGGTCGAGACGACGCCCTCGTCGCTCCGGGTCGTGGTGGCGGGCACCAAGGCGCGCCGGAACCTGCGGGCGACCGGGCGGGCGACCTTCGTGGCGGTGACCGACGACGCCGCCCACTACCTCGCGCTGCGGGTGCTGCGTGTGCTCGAGGACGACGGCGCGATCGGCGCGGAGCTGGAGGTGGAGCGGGACCTGCTCGACGATCTGGGCGTGGAGCTCCACCCGATCCGCTTCCGGGTCGCAGAGAACCTGGCGGTCGAGGAGCGCTGGGACCGGACCAGGCGCCTGCT
This sequence comes from Actinomycetes bacterium, assembly GCA_021785095.1. The sequence continues at coordinate 7,061 of JAJYGM010000312.1, read as the reverse complement.
CGCTCGCCTTGCGTCCGAGGACGTGGCGTCGTGACGCTCGCCTGGCCGCGTGTGGCCGGGCCCCGGGTGGACGCGCGGGACAAGGCGACCGGAGCCACGCGCTACAGCGCCGACGTGGAGCCCGAGGGTGCGTTGCACGCTGCGGTCGTTCGCAGCACGGTTCCCCACGCCGAGGTCCTCGCCGTGGACGCGAGCGCGGCGCTCGCGATCCGGGGCGTGACCGCGGTGGTGACCGCTTCGGACCTCGAGCGTCGCTTCGGGGACGAGCTGTGCGGGCGCCGCGTGCGCGACATGCCGCTCCTCGCCAGGGACAAGGTGCGCTTCTCCGGGGAGGGGATCGCGGTGGTGCTCGCGACCACGCGCCAAGTGGCCGAAGATGCGGCTGCGCTCGTGGTGGTCGAGTACCGCGAGCTGACCCCGGTCCTCGACGCGTCGGCCGCCCTCGGTCCGGGGTCCCCCCGCGTCCACGAAGCACCTTGGCGCTACGACGGGGCGGTCGTGGACCAGTCGCACCCGCCGAACCTCCAGTCCGAGCTCGTCGAGGGCGACCCCGCGGCCGTCGACGAGGTGCTCGGGCGCGCGGCGCACGTCGTGACCCGCACCTACCGCACTCCCGCGGGCCATCAGGGGTACCTCGAGCCCCAGTGCTGGACGGCGTCGCCCCGCCCCGGAGGCCGTGTGGCGCTGCTCGGCACGGTCAAGGCGCCGTACCGCCTGCGGGAGCAGACGGCGAAGACCCTGGGCCTCGCGCTCGAGGCGGTGGAGGTCGAGCCGGTGCCCCTCGGCGGCGACTTCGGGGGCAAGGGCGGGGTCGTCGACCCGACGCTGTGCGCGGCGCTGGCCCTGTGGGCGAACCGCCCCGTGCGCCTGGCATTGCGCGCGGGAGAGGACCTGTCCGCCACCGACGCCCGCCATCCTTCGGTGGTCGAGGTCCGCGTGGGCTGCGACGCCGAGGGCACCCTGCTCGCGCTCCGCGTCGATGCCGTCTTCGACGGCGGCGCCTACGCGGCGGTGAAGCCGATCCCGTCGGCCAATCTGCACGGCATGGCAGAGTGCGCGCTCGGCTACCGCCTGGAGGCGTTCTCCGTGCGATCCGCGATCGCGTACACGACGACGCTGCCGAAGGGGCACATGCGGGCGCCCGGCGCTCCCCAGGCGGCGTTCGCCATCGAGAGCGCGCTCGACGAGCTCGCGGCCGCGGCCGGGGTGTCCCCGGTGGAGCTGCGCCGGCGGAGCGTGCTCTCAGGGGGTGACCGTGACGCGTACGGCCACGTGTGGGACGAGGCGCGCGGCGCCGAGACGCTCGACGCCGCTCTTGCGGCGGCGGACGCAGCGGCCGACGCGGCGGCCGACGCGGCGCCGCGACCAGGAGACCGCGAGCGCTCCGGCCGCCGGCGGCCGGCCCCGTCGGGGTGGCGTCGCGGAAGGGGCGTCGCCCTCTACGCGCGCCCGACCGCGCCGCCGGCGACCACCAGTCTCCGCCTGGCCCCGGGCGACGACGGGCGGTTCGTCGTCGAGCTCCCCTTCCCCGAGACCGGGACCGGGAGCCACTCGGTCGTGCGCGACGAGCTCGCCGCCGCGCTCGGCGTCGATCCCGAGCGCGTCGAGGTTCGCCAGGTGTCGACCGGCTTGCTCCCCTACGACCCCGGCGTGGGCGCGAGCCGGGTCACGGTCGGGCTCACCGCGGCTGTGCACCAGCTGGTCAGCCGCTGGTGGGAGTCAGGCGGCGCCGAGGCCGTGACGGTCGAGACGGGCCCGGGTACCGAACGTCCCGCGCTCTCCTACTGTGCCCAGGTCGCCGACGTCGCGGTCGACCCCGAGACCGGCCAGGTCCTCGTCTCGAGCGTGGTGACGGCCGCCGACGTCGCGTCGGTGCTGCGCCCCCGTTCGCATCGGATGCAGATCGACGGGGGGACGGTCATGGGCTACGGCTTCGCCTGCCTGGAGGACCTCCTCGAGAGTGACGGCCAGGTGTGGGCGCCGAACCTCGCCGAGCTGCGGCTGCCCACCGCCGCCGACGTCCCCTTCCTTCGGACGGTGCTCGTCGAGGGCGGTCAGGGAGTGGGCCCCGCCAACGTCAAGGCCGTGGGAGAGCTGACGAACGTGCCGACCGCGGCCGCCATCGCCAACGCGGTCGCCGAGGCGACGGGGCGCCGAGTCCGCCAGCTCCCGCTCACCGCCGAGCGCGTGTTCTGGGCGCTGCAGGGCGAGACTGGCGACGAGGCCCGAGGCGAGCTGGGAGACCAGGTCCGACGAGAGGCCCGAGGAGAGGAGGGACCGGCGTGAAGCTGCACGCCCGCGTCAACGGCTCGCCGTTCGTCGCCGAGGTTCCCGCCACAGCGAGCCTCCTCGAGGTGCTGCGCGGCGCCGGGCTGACCGGGACCAAGGAAGGGTGCCGGATCGGGGTGTGCGGGGTGTGCACGGTGCTCGTCGACGGCCGGCCGGTGAGCTCGTGCCTCTACTTCGCGGGCTGCGCCGACGGGGCGGACATCTGGACCGTCGAGGGCATGGCGGAGCATGCGCCGTCGGTGGTCGACGCCTTCGTCGAGTGCGAGGGGATGCAGTGCGGCATCTGCACGCCGGGCCAGATCGTGGCCGTCGCGTCGATGGGACCGGACGTCCGCGACGAGAGCGACGTCCGCCACTACCTGAGCGGCAACCTGTGCCGTTGCACCGGGTACGGCACGATCGTCGAAGCGGCCCTCGACGCGCAGGCGCGGCGCCGGGACGAGGTCGCGCCGGCGTGACCGGAACCTCGGGCGAAGCGGCGTTCCTCGTCCCCGGCACGGTCGAAGCGGCCGTCGAGGCGCTCGGAGCCGCTGGCGCCGTGGCGCTCGCCGGCGGCACCTCGATCGGTCTGATGGTCGGCCAGGGACTGCTCGCTCCCTCGGCGCTCGTCTGGCTCGGACGCATCCCCGAGCTGTCGGCCCTCGAGGAAGAGGACGGGGGGATGTCCATCGGCGCCACCACCACGCTCGCCGCTCTCGCCGCCCATCCGCGGGTGCGAACGACGGTGCCTGCACTCGCCGACGCGGCGGCGTCGGTCGGCAACACCCGGGTGCGTGCCGTGGCGACGATCGGCGGCGCCTTGGGGCACGCCGACCCTCGGCAGGATCTCCCGCCTGCGCTCCTCGCCCTCGACGCGCGCGTCGAGGTGGCGGGCAGGCGAGGCCGGCGCCACCTGGCGATCGACGAGCTGATCGACGGTTTCATGTCGACGGATCTCGGCCCCGACGAGGTCATCACCGCCGTGCGCGTGCCGCTCGTGGACGGCCGGCGGAGCTGCTACCTCCGGTTCACCCCGGGCAGTGCCGACGACTATCCGACGGTCGCGGCGGCCGCGACCGCCGACGTCGCCGACGGCGTGCCGACCGCAGTCCGCCTCGCGATCGGCGGCGCGGGTCCCGTCGCCTATCTCGTGCCCGAGGCCGAAGAGCTCGGGGGCGTGCCGGAGGGGAGGTGGGCGGCGGCGAGCGCCGAGGTGGCCGAGGCTGCAGCCCGGAGAGCCGACCCGGTGGACGACCGGCTCGGCTCGGCGGCCTACAAGCGGCGCATGGTCGCCGTCTGGGCGAGACGGGTGCTCGAGCGTTGTCTCGGCACCGAGGGCGCCGACTGACCGGACCCCGGCCCGGACCGGTTCCCCGGTGGCGTGCCCCCCGGTGGCGTGCCCCCTTGTGACGTGCCCCCCGGTGGCGTGCCCCGGACGCGGTCAGGCTTGCTTGACGCTCCCGCGACCGGCCCGTACGTTACGGACGTCGATCCCGAGGTGCGGGTCTGGGTGCGTCGTGCGCGGGGCCGAGTCCGAGGAGGAGTGGTGGGCCAGATCCGACGTCTTCGATTCGACGAGCTCGCCCCTGAGCTCCAGGACGCGCTCCGCGCCAAGGTCGACCGCCTCGGCTACCTGGGCGAGTTCTTCGCCGTCTGCGGCCACCAGCCCGAGGCGACGACCGCCTTCCAGGCCTTCACCGAAGCCCTGAAGGCAGCGCTGCCCGCCGAGCTCACGGAGGTCGTGGCCCTCGGCGTCGCGTCCGCGCTCGGGAACGCCTACGAGCAGAGCCAGCACGAGCGGTTGGCCCGGACCCTTGGGTTTCCTGTCGCCTGGATCGCTGCCGCCACCGGCCGCGGCGATCCCTCCGATCTGAGCGCGAAGGCCAGGGCTGCCCGGCAGCTCGCTCTCGCCGTCGTCGACCGCTATGGCGACGGCGCCGCGCAAGAGCTGGCGCGGGCCGTCGACGCGCTCGGGGAGGAGGCCGCCGTGGGCGCGCTGCTCACCGTGGGACGCTACGTCGCCCACGCGGTGGTCGCGAACACCTTGGAGCTCGCGGCTCCCGTCGACGGCGTCCTTCCCCCGCTGCAGCCGGCAGCACCCGGTGAGTGAGGCATCTGCCGCGTCGGCGGGGGTGGCCGAGCAGCTCGCGGCGGGGCGCGCCGACGTCGCGCGTGCGTGCCGGGTGCTCGCGGCCGAAGGGCTCGTGTCCGACATCCTCGGCCACGTGAGCCTGCGCGTGGACGGCCGCCGCATGCTGATCCGGGCGCGCAGCGCCTCGGACCCCGGGCTCCTCCTCACGAGGCCCGAAGACGTCGTCCTCACCGACTTCGACGGTGAGCCGGCCGAGGAGCTGGGCGACCGCCAGCTTCCCCAGGAGCTTCCGATCCATGGGGAGCTGCTGCGCCTGCGGCCCGGCGACGGCGCCGTCGTGCACGCCCACCCTCCCGACGTGGTGCTGTGCAGCGTCGCGGGCCTGCCCCTGCGTCCTGTCTTCGGTGCATTCAACATCCCCGCGATGCGCATGGCCGAGCGCGGTCTCCCGGTGTTCGACTACTACGGCCTGGTGAGGACTCGCGGGCGCGGCGAGCAGATGGTGGCGGCGATGGCGGGCACGCGCGCGGTGCTGCTGCGCGGGCACGGCCTCACGACGGCGGCGCCCACCTTGGCGGGAGCGGTGGTCGCGGCGCTGAACGTCAATCTCCTCGCACGCATGACCGCCGCCCTCGCCGCTGCGGGATGCAGCGCGCCCGAGGTGCCCGACGCCGACCGTGCGGAGCTGCCCGACCTGGGTGGGGCCTTCAACGACGACCTCGTGTGGCGCCACCACGTGGCGAAGCTCGCATGGCGCGGCTTGGGCCTCGACGCCGCAGAAGGATGACGAGCAGCGTCAGGGCACAGACCGCAGCACCGCGGCGTCGCCCTGGCCGCCGCCGCCGCACAGCCCGACGGCTGCGACCCCACCACCCCGGCGCCGCAGCTCGTACAGCGCGCTGAGCGCGAGGCGCGTCCCCGACATCCCGATCGGGTGGCCGAGAGCGATCGCACCGCCGTTCACGTTCAACTTCTCCGCGGGGATCCCGAGCTCGTCGGCGGAGGCGAGCCCCACCGCGGCGAATGCCTCGTTGATCTCGAAGAGCTCGACGTCGCGCACCTCGAGCTTCGCCTTGCCGAGCGCCTGGGCGATCGCTCTGGAGGGTTGGAGAAGGAGCGAGGGATCCGGACCCGCCACCTGGCCGTAGGAGACGAGCTCACCGAGCGGCGTCACCCCGAGCTCGTCGGCCTTGGCCTTCGACATCACGACGACTGCCGCGCCCCCGTCGGAGATCTGCGAAGCGTTGCCCGCCGTGATCGTGCCCGACCCGTCGAACGCCGGCCGAAGTGCCGCGAGCGACGCAGCGGTCGTCCCCGGTCGCACGCCTTCGTCGGTGTCCACGGCGATGGGGTCTCCCTTGCGCTGCGGCACCTGGAGGGGGACGATCTCGTCGGCGAGGCGGCCGTCCTTGGCAGCCGCGGCGGCCTTCTCGTGGGACGCTGCGGCGAAGGCGTCCTGGCGCTCGCGGGTGATGCCGATCCGCTCGTTGTAGCGCTCGGTGGAGAGGCCCATCGCGCACCGGTCGAACGCGCAGGTGAGACCGTCGTGCAGCACCGAGTCCACCAGCGCCGCGTCGCCGAGCCGGAAGCCCTCGCGCGCCCCCGGCAGGAGGTGGGGTGCTCGGGTCATCGACTCCATCCCGCCGGCGACCACGATCTCGGCGTCACCTGCGTTCACCATCAGGTCCGCGAGGTAGACGGCGTTCAGCCCCGACAGGCACACCTTGTTCACCGTGGTCGCGGGGACCGTCATCGGGACGCCCGCGTGGATGGCCGCCTGCCTGGCGGTGATCTGCCCCTGCCCTGCCAGGATCACGTGCCCCATGACCACGTAGTCGACCTGGACTGGCGCGAGGCCGGCTCGGTCGAGTGCCGCGGCGATGGCGAAGCCCCCGAGCTCCATCGCGCTGAACGGGGCGAGCGCGCCGGCCAGCTTCCCGATGGGCGTCCTAGCCCCTGAGACGATGACGGATCCGGGCATGGCCACCTCCGACGTGCACGGGCGTCTCGTCGCCGGCCAGGAGGAACGAGACGATGGGACAAGGCGTGGAGCCGCGTCCACCGGCTCGCCGCCAATTCTTACAATTCTACGGGCTCCGCTACTGTCGCGGAAATGAGCGGGATCCTGCAGGCGGCGGTCGACGGCGCCGACGGCGACGCCCTCGCCGCGATGCCGATGCCCGAGTCCTGCCGCGCCGCGTTCGTCCGGCGCGACGAGGTGGGGATGTTCGAGGGGCTCGGGTCCTCGGACAAGGACCCCCGCAAGTCGCTCCACGTCGACGACGTCCCCGTCCCACAGCTCGCGCCCGACGAGGCGTACGTCGCGGTGATGGCCTCCGCGGTGAACTTCAACACCGTCTGGACCGCGATCTTCGAGCCGCTTCCCACGTTCGGCTTCCTCGACCGGCTGGCGAAGGAGAGCATCTGGGGCGCACGCCACGCGCTCGGCTACCACGTCGTCGGCTCCGACGCCGCCGGGGTCGTGCTCGGGACCGGCTCGCTCGTCCGGAACTGGAGACCCGGTGACCGGGTCACGATCCACTGCAACTACGTCGACGACCAGGACCCGACGGCGCACGACGACTCGATGCTCGCGCTGAACCAGCGTATCTGGGGGTTCGAGACGAACTTCGGCGGCCTCGCCGACGTGACGGTGGTGAAGGCCAACCAGCTCATGCCGAAGCCCGCCCACCTCTCCTGG
>JAJYGM010000213.1 GCA_021785095.1 Actinomycetes bacterium | reverse complement strand
TGGCGGCCGATGGATTCTTGCCGGCGACGGTAATCGGTACGTATGTTCGTGCCGTTCCGCCTTTTGTGGTCCTTTCAGCTGGTTCGCCGGCTCGGGCGGTGATGGTGACCATTCAACCGACAACCAGAGTCACTGCTGGCGGATACCGGGCGCTCGGAGACATGTCTCGTAGCAAAATAGGAGATGAACTGCTAGTTGCGACGTTGATTGACGCGGTCGGCAAGCGGGTAGCGGTGACGGTGGACGCCAACTTTCGCACATACTGGGGCACTGTGACCAACATTGCTGGCAACATTATCACCTGCCAGACTGGTGCTTATGGGGCGTCGAAGTGGAGTACGGTCACATTTGATCTAGCGGCTTACTCACAGATAGATCCCTCACTACCCCAAGTCGGCGATCCGATATACTGTGCCGCGACTTGTTCTGACGCGCAGGAGCCCCTGTCGATCTGGCCTACTACAATTCAAGTATTTGCGCAGGCTTCGTAGCTGACTAACCTGTAAGGGCGGGTTTCGGATGAGCGACACATGGAGGTGCTTTAGCCAGCTACAGGGCGCATTTGTTGGCATGGTACTCGTCGTTGCTTCTTGCTGCAAGCTTCTTTCACCGCTTGAAACGGTCCCGCGCACGGTTCTAACAATGACACTACGGAGGCTAGGCATAGGGACGCCGACACCGCACGTAGCGGCATGGCGCTTGGCTATCGCGCTGGAAGTAGCGATCGGACTCTGCCTCCTTGTGGTACCCGTCGCGAGCATCTCCGGATCCGTTGCTAGTGTGTTCTTTGTCTCCGCAACTCTAGTCGTACTGTGGGGCGTGCGTCATCAACGGAACGCGTCGTGCGGGTGCTTTGGGGGGCTCGATAGAGTGTCCAGTCTAGCGGTGGCTCGTGCATTTTCCCTGACGGTCCTGTCCGTGGCGTACACCGTCACGGCCCTTCCCTGGTGGCACCTGAGCGGTACCAGAGGAGAAGCAATAGCGATAGTTATCAGTCTGCTCTGCTGCGAGACCGTACTGCTCGTTGCTTCATCTCGTGATTTGCGTCGTGGGTTGCAGTATGGGATGCGAGTGACTGTGGCCAGAGCGCGGGCTCGAATCGACACTAGAGCGGAGCAGCGCCTGCTCCTTCAGAATGTTGCTGATGCTCCACTCTGGTCGGCGCTGCAGATCCTACCCTCTGGCTGCAAGTGGTCGCGACCCTACAGCTATAAGGGCTGGAGCTTATGTGACGCGGAAATATCAGGCGTAGACGTGGGCAATGGACCAGAAGCTGGTGTTCTCGTCGTAGGCCGGAGCCTTGAGGTTGTCGGGTGGTCGCGTATGCAGCTGGTGCGCAATGTTCCTACCCCGATGAGTGTTGCAACCTGGGACTCGATCGCTATTAATGATACTGCTAGTTCTGTTGAGCCAACACATCGCCTCTCTAGCGAAGAGACTCTCAGGCAGACTATGTGAGGAAGTACCGGAGCTCGGGTCACCTCTTTGGAATAGGTAGGCAGTGGACTTGAGCGCCGAGAGTGGCGACGCTGGCGGCAGCTATCGTTCGACCCCAGCCCACGTCGAGGAAGACGACGTGCTGGTCGTGCCAGCGGCACGGGGTGCCGCAGGAGCGTGTCGAGGTGCGACTACGTGATCTGCACTGCTTCGGCCGAGTGACTCGGCGCCGCTGCATGCTTAGGACCATGACTGAAATGTCCTCAAAGTGGAGTCCGGGTGCAACTGGACTGCCTACTTGCGCGTGTAATCGGGTAGGAGGTCCGTATGGAGTCTAGGTCTGGGAGTCTCGAAGCGGGCACCCTCGACTGGCGAACAAGGGGTTTGAGGCATTCTTCCGGATAGTGCAACCCTCACTCACCGGGCAGGCGTACCTGCTCACCGGCGACCTCGCTGAGGCGCAAGACTTCGCACAGGAGACCCTCTATCGGGTGTGGCGGGACTGGGAGAAGATCAGCGAGTACGACCAGCCAGCCGCCTGGGCGCGCAAGGTCCTTGCCAGCCTCGTCATTGGCCTATAGCGACGGAGGGACCGCTATCTGCGCGTGAGCCGTCACGTTTCAGCGGACACCACCGAGGATGACACGGACGGCGCGGAGCTTCACCTAGACTTAGTGAAGGCTCTCGTCACCCTGCCGGTCAGACAGCGACAAGGAATCGTGCTGCGAGACTTTGTCGGCCTCAGAGGGGACTGTTAAATCGTGGCTGTCGCGTGGACGCGCGGCGGTCGCCTCTCAGCTCCGTCTCGACGAGAGGTGTGAAGGAGGTGAAGCGAGATGGAAGGACATGACATGCTGACGGGCGACGACGGTCGCATCGCTCAGCTCGTATGGGAAGCGGGTCATCGAGCTGCTGGCTCGGCCGTGCCCTACTTGCATGAGGAATTATGAGTGCTGACCATGTCGACTGGGCCGGCCACGAGCGCTCTCGGTACCTCCGGTTGATTCCTCGCCTGGTGGTCGTCGCCGCCCTCGTCATCGCAGGAGTCGTCGTGCCGCTGGTGCTTCGCGCGAACTCAGGGAGAAGCGACATTGCTTCCGCTTCTGGACCGAGTCTCGAGAGCCCGGGCGATCTCGCCGTTGCGCCCGATGGCACCATCTTCGTCGCCGAGCCTCATCGAGACGAGATTCTCGTGCGCTACACAGACGGACGCCTCGCCGTGTGGGCGGGCGACGGGAAGAGAGGCAACACGGGCGACGGCGGACCAGCGACCAACGCAGAGATTACGTCGCCGAAAGCGCTCGCTCTCTCCCCAGACGGGACATTGTACTTTCAGAGCGGGACTAGTATCCGAGCCGTCGCCGACAACGGAGTTATCTCCACGGTCGCGGGAGCCGGCACAATCCCGCCTGACCGCATCACAGACGGACTTCGGGCTCGACGTGCCGCATTCACGACAGAGACCGGACTCGCCGTCTCGCCAAAGGGTATCCTCTACGTATCCCCGCAGAGCGCCCGTGCGGTTTTCAAGCTGCAGCGCGGTCGACTTCTGTCGGTCGTTCGCGCCAGCGAGCTCGCCAGGGTCGAGCCGCGCTCAGCCTATTACCTCGGTCCTGTCGGCATCGCCTTCGACACCGCAGGAGACCTCTTCTTCTACACCGCACATCCTTGGACCGTTGTCGTTCGCACGCCGAGCGGGACTCTGATCTTCGTCCACTCGTTCCGTGCCTTCACCGAGACCGACACGAATGTCTTTGCACCCGGGCTGCACCACGTTCTCTTTGCCGCAAGCGTCTCATCCCTCGTTGGCTTCTCGCCGTCCGTTCCGAGCCGAAGGTCGCACGAAGCGGAGATCCGGATCGTCGTGAAGTTTGGACCGACAGGTCACCTGTTCCCTGGTCAGGAGTACTTCATGCCGAACGGCATCGGAGTGACGTCTCGCGGCGACATCATCCTTGACGGCGAGCTGGTCGATCGCGGTGGGAGTCGTGGCACCGCTGTTCTGGTCGAGGTCACTCCTGACGGGCATCTCCGCCAACTCACGACTCCGCACAGCCCAGGGTTCTGACCAGTTGGTAACAAAGAGGCCTCGCTCTGTGGCGGGTCGGGGGCTTATGAGGATCGGTACGAGATTTAGCGGTGGGGCTCGCTGTGTCGCTCCCACAGACGCTCACCGTCGCCGTAGGTTTCGGTCGGGGACAGCCCAATTCGCTCGGCGACGGTGACCGATTGAGTCTCCCGGTCCCGCTTCCTCGTCGAAGTTCCGAGTATGACCGGAGACGGCACTTCGCCGGCTTCTCGGACCCGCTTCAGGCCATCGGGCCGCCTGAGACCCTACAGAGCTCCGAAACCGATCACCAGCTCGGGACCTTTGGGTTCATGTCCCTGCAAAGAAGGGTCGAAGGATGGCGGCTGGTGACCGCTTTGTTACCGGTACCCCATGTGGCACCATCGTGAGGGTGATAAAGCAGTTCGCCGATGACGACAAGGGATACATAGGCTGGCTAAAGGCGCACCCGAGCGGCTATGTCGTGAACTGCGAGCAGGACCCGATGCCGGCCTACCTTGTTCTTCACCGCGCGACGTGCCCGACCATCAACGGCACACCCAGCCATGGCGTGCACGGGACCCGCGACTTCCGGAAAGTCTGCGCCGGTTCCGTGGCTGAGTTGGGTGGTTGGGCATGGGCCACCGTCGGCACGCTGCCCGATCTATGCATGAGATGCAAGCCACCCGACCAAGGCCGGGACTCGGGTGCGTCGCCGACGTCTGATCCTCGCGAGGCTGCCCCGAGGCTCACCTGGAGCTCCTGAGACGCCAAGTCCGGACCCGAGCGTCTGCAGGCGATGATCGGGGTTTGGCGGCCCTGGCCGGCAAAGCTCTGATCAGCCACTATCTGATACAAAGGGGCGAGGATCTCGGGTTCAAGTCCCCTTCGACGCTTACCCCACTCCACACCGAAATGTCGTAGTCGACCAAGAAACCGGTGCCCGCTACCGGCTCTGCGGCTTGGTCAGTGTCCAGCCGCGACGCTTGAGCTCGGCGGGAAGCTGCTCGGCAGGCATGTGGCGCAATACCTGCGCGGCGGCGGACTGCCTTGGCGTTCCGGCAGGGCTCGGGGCGCTCCTGTCGAGTCCCACGTCCTGTAGTCGGTCGATGAAGGCTGTCGCCTCATCGCGCGTGAACCTGCCGCCGGCCTGGCGCTGTGTGAAGCCCATCGGGCCGCGCGCGTCGCGAAAGTCGGTGTGACCGGCGTCCTGGAGAAGGGCCAGCAGCTCCTGCAGCTGTCTCGCGGATGCCGGTGGGCCAGTCTGTTGACCAAAGGCCATAGCCACCAGTCTGCCTGAAGTGGCGCTGGAGCTGCTCCCGGTTCACGCGCCTGCGAGCGCGTCACCGTAGTGGGCCCAGTTCTCCCGAAGCTGTCCCCAGCCGCAAGGTAGACAGCGTCCTTGGGGAGAGACAACCGCTGCCAGGCACATGGGTGGCCTTGGTCGTACCCCAACTACGTCGACTCTCACGGCCAGTCCGAGATCGGCTTCGCCATCACCTCGCTGCTGGACTTCGACCTGCTACCGCGCATCAAGCGGATCAACAAGATCAAGCTCTACTGCCCCGACCAGCAGGTCTTCCCTCGGCTGGCGCCGGCGATGACCCGGGCGATCCGGTGGGACCTGATCGAGCAGAACGACGACCAGATGATCAAGTTCGCCACCGCCATCCGGGTGGGCACGGGCCTTGAGCAGCAACCGAACGGCCAACGGCGATAGCGAGCCGGGCCGGGCGGAGTTACCGCCGTCCACGGTCCCGATGCGGTTGAGCGGAGGCTGACGGCTACAGCTTCGTCGCGGTCTTCTTCGGCTGGCGGGGCACGGTGGTGTACTTGTCGAGGTGGCCGTAGACGGTGGAGCGGGGCACGCCGAACAGGCCGGCGATCTGCTGGACGGTCTTGACCCGCGCGTCGTACAGCTCTTGGGCGAGGGCGGCCTGCTCGGTGGTGAGCCGGGGCCGGCGGCCGCCGACTCGGCCGCGGGCTCGTGCGGCGGCCAGTCCGTCGTTGGTGTTGGCGATGATGAGTTCGCGTTGCAACTCGGCGAGCACGCTGAGCATGCCGAACATGGCGCGGCCTTCGGCAGTGTCGGTGTCGATGCCCTGCTCGATCACGTGCAGGCCGATCTTCCGCTCGCGCAGGTCCGCGCCGAGGTTGATCAGATGCTGCACCGAGCGGGACAGCCGGTCCAGGCGGGTGACCTTGAGGGTGTCGCCCTCGCGCAGCAGCTGCAGAACCAGGTCGAGCTTGGGCCGCGATGCCTTCGCGCCGGATGCCTTGTCGATGTGGATGTTCTCGCGGGCGACTCCGGAGCGCAGCAGCGCGTCGATCTGGTGGTCGGGGTTCTGCTCCGCGGTCGACACCCTGCAGTAGCCAAAGTTCATGTGTCGGAATGTACTCCGCCTAGCGTTCTCCGACATTGAAAATCGACGCGGGTTTCCGACACATCCGACCTGGGGCTTCGCGATCGGCCCTCAAGTGTCAGCAGACGACTGTTTGTCGACACCCAGCGTCAGCCCTCATCGTCGTCGTCATCGGGCGCGTCGGGGTCACGCAAGTCGCGGATGGCACCGGGGTCCAGGTCGGGCAGGAGGAAGTTGTAGGCGCCGTGGACGCCGAGGTGCTTGTGGACGTAGGGACTGAGGCGGGCCATGTCCTCGTCGCGGACGGGGTAGCCCTGCGCCTTGAGTTGGCGGACGGCGGCGTCCAGATAGACAGTCGTCCACAAAACCACGCAATTCAGGACAAGTCCTAGGACGCCGAGCTGGTTTTCGAGGCCGCGTTCGTAGCGGTGGTACAGCTCGCCCTTCTTGCCGTGGCAGATCTTCCGAGCGAGGCCGTGGCGTCCTTCCTGCAGGTTGCGGATGTGCTTGATGTCGCGCCGGTAGGTCTCGTCGGTGTCGATGAAGGCCAGGATGTGCAGGGACTTGAAGATGCGGCCGTAGGCGGCGATGGCCTCGCCGAGCGCGGTGGGGTTCCCGTCGCGCTGGAGCATGGTGACAACGTCGTAGGCGCGGACGGTGCCGGTGTAGATCGAGGCGACCACCCGCAGGATGTCCGACCAGTTCCTGCGCACCTTGCGCAGGTCGATCTTCCCTCGGGCGAAGGTATTCAGCGGCCCGTAGTCGGCGTCGCCGTTGATCCGCCAGCCCTTCTGGTCGGGCAGGTCGGCCAGCGCGGGCCGGTAGGAGATCCCCAGCAGTTCCAGCAGCCCAAATACCAGGTCACTATAGGATCCAGTGTCCGAGACAACGATCTCGGGAAGTTCGCCGCCGTCCAGGCCGAAGATGACGTCGACCATGTGCAAGGAATCCCGGATCGTGCCGGACACGATCTTCGCGCCCCGACCGATTCCTTGATCATTAATTGCGTTGAGCCAGGTCATGCCGCGGCTGGAGCCGAAGAACTTCCGGTTGGGGCGGGCGAACGCGACCGGGACCGGGACCACGAACCGCATCCCGTCGACCGCGGCGACCATGCCACCGCCCCACGCGCGGGCCAGCGCCAGCCTGGCCTGGCGGGCGACCAGCGGAAGATTGGCGGGGGCGAGGGTCTCGGGCCGGAAGTAGTTCTGGAACACGTGCGACAGCCGCGACCGCTTGAGCGCGGACACACCCGCCTTGACGATCGGCCGGTACCCGACGTTCATGGAGTGCCCGGCCAGGCACGCGGCGATCGAGACCGGCAGGTCCTCCAGCCGGGACCGGCCGCTCGACACAGCGGTGAACGCTTCCACCAGCGAGGGTTCCCACGACATCACCTCAAGGATCACCTCAGGCAGATCGACGCGCGGAAGCATCCCTGTGGTACGGGCCCGCAGATCGACCAGCGACGGCGGCTCCTCGATCGCCTTCACCCCGGTCAGATGGATCTTCCCGTCCTCGTCGACGCGGACTTCGGTGTTGACCGCCAGCCTGCCGGCGACTTCCCGGTAGGCGGCGTCCAGGGCGGCCGTGTGGCTGGCCAGCAGCTCGTCCGGGTTCTCCGACAGGCCGATCGCGGTCAGCACGTCCGGGCGGACTTCCTCCCACTGATCGCCTTCCAGCAGCTGGGCCTGGGGGTTGCGCCACCGGGTGGAGGCGTCGGCGTAGATCTCGCGGCGTTTCAGATGGCGATAAAACTGCTCCAGCACTGCGAAGGTGTAGGCGTGCCTGTTCACCGCGCCGCCTTCGTGCGCGGGGTGGCCGAACACCAGGCGTTTCCACGTGCCGTTCACCACCGAGGCGTCGATCATCCGTGCGGGGATCAACGGCGCGGGCAGGCGGCTACGGTAGGCCAGTACGTCCGGCAGCATCTGCATCGCTTGAAGTACCGCCGCGCCCTCGGCGTTCGCGCCGAAACAGATCACCTTGGGCAGCAGCTTCACAAACCCCGACACCGTGGTGTACCGGCCAACCAGCTCCGTCCGCCAATCGTCGGGGTCGGCGGCGTCCGCCGGAGGCACGTTCTCGTTCACCACGACCAGCGCCGCCCGCAACTCGGCGCGCGAGACGATCGCCTCGATCGCCTCCCACACATCCGCGACCCTCGGCTCCTCATCCGGGCCTCCCCAACCGTCGGAGGCGAACAGCGCGTCCACCGCCACCGCGAGGCGGGCGGAGGCCTTGGCGAGCTTGGGGTGCTTGCGCACCACCTCCTTGTTCGCCGCCGTCTGCGCCTTGTTCAGCAGCTCGGTGGCCATCAGCAGGTCCAGCAGCTCCAGGGTGTCGTCGACCGACTTGCCCTCCAAGAACCGGACAGTGGCCAGCAGCGTCGCCAGCCGCCGGCCGTCGGGGTGACGGCGGATCTGCGAGGCGTCCGCGTGCATCCCGTACTTGGCCAGCTCCGCCAGCCGCCGCGCCGGCACCAGGCTCTCGGCGCCGAGCTCGGCCATGCCCAGGCCCATGACCTCGGCGACCTGATCGAGTGCTTTGATCATCGTCGGGCCGGATCCGCGCGGCGCCGGGCCCTTGCGCCACCGTTCCAGATCGGAGATCCGCGACCCCGGCGGCACCTCCAGCAGCTGGTCCAGCAAATACCGCTGGCCCACCGTCAACAAGCCCTCGAGCACCCCCCACAGGCGGCGGGTGGTGTCGTCGCGGACCTGGGCGACCAGCCGCGCCAGCGTGCTCACCCCGGGCAGCAGCACATCCCGCTCCCGCAGCCACCCCACCGCGTCGGTGAAGATCGCCTTCGGGCCGTCCCCCGACGTCCAGGACCGGGCCGCCACCCACGCCCGCAGCTCCGTCTCGACCGCCGTGAACTCCTTCAGCTCATACACCCGCTGGATCTCCCACTGATGATCCAACTTCGTCTTGGCCCGCTCGGTGTACCGCTTCACCATCGACGCATCCGCCACCCCCAGCTGCTCGGCGATGAAGTCCAGCACCGCCGCAGGCACATCGAGGGGATCCTCCAGGAACGCCCCGATCCAGCGAACGGTCACCAGCTGGAGGCCGAACCCGAGTTTCATGTGATCGCCGCGACGGCGATCGATCAGCGCCCGGTCCTCGTCATCGAGGAAGAACACCCGCTCCAGGTCCGCCCGCGACACATCCCCCGCGTACCGCCCGTACGCAGCCGCCTCATCATCAGTCAGGAACTCAACCGGCATACGCCGCAACGTAGGGCACATCACCACACAGCCGACGCAGAGTCACCAAACCGTTACAAGATCGGCCCTCAGCGACACGACCCGCATCGGAACCGTGGATGGCGGTAACTCCGCCCGGCCCGGCTCGCTATCGCCGTTGGCCGTTCGGTTGCTGCTCAAGGGCCTACACCCCCAGCGGTGAGGGAAAGTTCTTCTTCACCATGATGGCAGCGTTCGCCGAGCTCGAACGAGACATGATCCACGACAGGACCATGGCCGGCCTGGCTGCCGCTCGAGCCCAAGGCCGCGTCGGCGGACGGCCCACGGTCATGGACCCCGACAAGCTTGCCGCCGCCAAAGCCCGCCGCGCTGGCGGCGAGAGCCCCACCGACATCGCCAGAGCTCTCGGCATCTCCCGTGCCAGCGTCTATCGCCACGTTGTCACCGGGGAAGAACTCCCGGGGATATAAAGCCAGGCCAGATACTACGGCAGATAGTGAAGAGCATCGCTAGCGCCAACGGCTGTACGACTATTCCTCGACCCCGAGGCCTCCAGATCACCCGGGCCAGATCACCGGGGTCGGTGTCCGGCAGTGGGCGTGGGCCACTCTTTGCCTCGCTGGTCTCAGTATTCGATGCCGGGCCCGCCGTGCTCGATGCTGGGTCCGAGGTCCCGCTCGACTTGACGGGCCTGTCGACGGACAACATGGCGCTCACGGGCCTTAAGCAGGGTGTCGCGTGCCTTATCGGCGCCGGCGACCTCCTCGGGGGTCATGGTCTTTACGAGCTCGGCCCGGACCTGACGGTTGTGGGCCACCTCGGCCCGGGCCTGCTCGGCGACCGCTATGAGGGCGTCGCGTTGTCTGGCCATGTTCTTGTTGGCGGTAATGGCCCTTTCTCGGTCGCCTGCGCGGGTGGTGATCATTTTCTCGTAGTAGGCGGCGACCCGCTCCTCCCGCTCTGCTTCGGTGCTGTGGTGGAAAAGTGCGTGGCCGAGGGTCCGCTCGGTGGTCAAGTAGGCAGCGTTTCGGACCGCTTCGTCGCCCCATGTCGAGCCGGGGAGCTGATAGTCGTAGTCGTTCCAGGTCCGGGCGGTCTCCTCGCGCCTGGCCTTTGCCTCCTCTACCTTGGCGGCCTTTTGCTTTAGGAGACCCGGGCCGGCCTCGATGACCCGGGCGTCATCTCGGGCGGCGAAGTAGTCGGCCGTCGCCCTTTGTAAGAGATCGCCCCGGTCGCCATGGATGCGGGCCGCTTCGCCCCGGTGCCAAGCGGCCCGCCCGCGCGCTTCGCCGGCTGCGGCCTGTTCGGCCTGGTTCTCCTGTTCGGCCACGTCCTCTGCCATGACCGGCACCTCGCCCAAAAAGCGTGTCTGCTGAACAAGGCGGGCCTCGATCGCCCTGTCGGCGAGGTTGAGCTCGCGCTCGCTGCGCCAGTTGGCGAGGTCGAGCTCACGCCGCTCGGCCGGCCGGCCGGCCCCGGTGATCTGGTGGGTTCTAACGACCCGCGCATCGGCCTCTGCCCGGGCGCGCGCGACCTCTAGGCCCCGGTCGGCCCGGTCCCGACCGATGGCCGTCACTAAGAGCTGCCGGGCGTCCTCGTGGTCAGCGGCCACCACGTGCAAGGTGTTCTCGTAGCGGCCCCTCGTGGCCCCCACGTACAGGCCACCTGAGGTGGTGGCATCTGTGACCCAGGTGAGGGAGCGGTCAGTGGTGACACCCTGGTTGCCGTAGTCAGTGGTGACATAGCCGAGCTCGGCGGCCACCGCCACATAGTCCGCGTCGAGAGTGACGCGGCGCTGCCCGTTCACCGCGAGCACGGTCCCGTCCTCGGTGACCGCCTCGACGGTCCAGGCCTCCCGGTTCGCCACGCCCCTCGCAGTGTCGTTGCGCCGCGTGACGACCCGGTCCCCTGCCCCGATCAGCACGCCTTCCATGCCAATTGCGGTCCTTGAGTCGTCGACCTGCCCGGCTTGTATGCGCAGGTCCCGCACCGCCTCGTTGACCGCGCGGGCATCGTCGTTGGTAGCAACGGTGACCGCGAGGCCACCTTCGCGACCCCCCTTTGCGCTGACCTCGGCAGCGATGGCGGCCACTGCGTCTGCCTCACTTCTATGGACCACGACCGCCCCTCGTCCGACGAGCCGCCCGGCCGCCTGATCGGGGTTGGTGCCCTCGCGTAGCAGTAGGGAGAGCTCTGCGTAGTCGAGATCGACCCCGGTGACTAGCAGGCCGGCCTCGTCCGTCTCGAGGTGGAGGAAGCGGTGGACCTCGTCAAGGGTGACCGCCTTTCCCGACCAGCGGGCCGCGGTCTCCATGACCCCACCGCGGCCGACTGCACCGAGCTGGCGGGGGTCGCCGACAAGGCGGATAGCCGCCCCGGAGGAGGCGGCGAGGTCGATGAGGGCGTTGGCCTGGTCGACGGTCATGAGCCCGGCCTCGTCGACGACGACGACCGAGGAAGCTGAAAGGACCGATCCTTCCCCAGCTCCGTGGTAGGTGCGCCCCGTCGCCGGGTCCTCCTCGCCCACGCCAAGTCTGGACCACCGCCCGAAGAGATCCCAGCGCCAGCCGTTGTCGTGGAGCAGCTTCGACAGAGCTGCCCCGTGCGCCCCGACTTCAGCCCCGGCGACCTGGGCCCCCTTGCGGGTGGGAGCCACGACGACAAGCTCCCGGCCTTTCTGAGCGAGGCGTTCCTTCGCGACGCCCAGCATCGTCGTCTTGCCCGTTCCCGCCGGGCCGATCACGACCTCTAGGCGACCTGGACCACACATAGCAGCGACAGCCTCGGCCTGGGCGCGGTCAA